>JAZSBL010000050.1:0-55498 GCA_045602385.1 Eubacteriales bacterium
CCGCTTCGCGCTGTTTCCGTGAAGTCTCAGATAAATCGCAATTTGGCGGCGGCACCAAGGCACCGCCCCTACGAGTTTGTAACTCTGCACTTTCAAAACTCCGGCGTGTATTTCGCGCTTGATGAGGAGATGTCCTGCATATAGCCTGTAAAGCCGAGGCGGTCTGCCGCTTCAAGTACGCTGTTATATTCAAACGAGGTTATGCGACGGCGGAGGCTCTTGCAGTCCTCCCGAGCCCCGTGCTCGCGCTCGTATTCAAGGTAAAAATCGGGCGTGTACTGTCCCATGAGGCTCAAAATCACGTTTTCTGCGCCGATCTCTCTCGCTACAAGCTCAAGCACGTTGATAGAATCCTGTCTGTGCGAGGGTAATATCAAATGACGCAATATCACGCCGTTCTTTAGCTTCGTCGAATCATTCTCAAAAAATACGGGCGCGCCGACTTGACGGAGCATCTCGCGGAGCGCCTCAAGCGCAACCGCGCAATAATCGGGCGCATTGGAGTATCTTTTTGCGATTTCAGACGAAAAATATTTGAAATCGGGCATATAAATATCGATAAGCCCGTCAAGCGTTTTGAGGGCTTCGGCAGAATCGTATCCGCCCGAATTATACACCACCGGTACGGGTATTTTATGCTTTATTTCGGAAAGCAGAGCGGCAAGGCGGGGAATATAATGTGTGGGAGTGACAAATTCAATGCAGGCAGCCCCATTATCGCAAAGAGCGAAGATCTCCGACGCAAGCCTCTCGTCGCTCATTATCTCGCCGCGCTCTCCGCGGCTTATGGCGCGGTTCTGGCAGTAGATACAGCCGAGGTTGCAGCCGCCGAAAAATATTGTTCCCGCGCCATTCTCACCTGATATGCACGGCTCCTCCCATGCGTGGAGCATGATCTTGGACACGAAAAAAGCATCGGGAGAATTACAAAACCCCCGACCTTCGCCGCTTCTGTCTGCTCCGCACTCGCGCGGACATATAGCGCATTTTCCCATATCTGCCTCCAAAATCGAATATTTACTGTTATATTATACATCTACGTGAGGTTTTTTTCAACAAAAAGCGACATTTTATAAGAAAAAAATGAATTTTTTTGTTAATCTATTGATTTTTAAGCGAAAATGTATTACAATTGTTAGAGATTTGTTTTTTAAGCGCCGAATTATGATTCGGCCTTGTCGATAATATATTTTTGAACGAAAGGATACGAAAATGGCAAAGTTCAGAAAGATAGGAATACTTACGTCCGGTGGCGATGCCCCCGGCATGAACGCGGCAATCAGAGCCGTAACGAGAAAGGCTATCAACGAGGGTATAGAGGTAATTGGAATAGAGGAGGGATATAACGGTCTTATCAACGGAAATCTCCGTCCTCTGGACAATCGCGCTGTATCTAATATAATAACACGAAGCGGTACTATTCTTTATTCGTCGCGTTGTCCCGAATTCAAGACCGAGGAGGGTATGGCAAAGGCGATCAAGACCTGCCGCGAAAACCAGATCGACGCTATCGTCGCGCTCGGCGGTGACGGTACGTTCCGCGGTGCTACCGATCTTACCAACCACGGAATCCCCTCAATAGGAATTCCTTGCACGATAGACAACGACATTACCGCGACCGAGTACACAATAGGCTTTGATACTGCGATGAACACGGTTATCAACATGGTAGGCGCACTCCGTGACACCTGTGAATCCCACGCAAGATGCAACATCATCGAGGTAATGGGCCGCGAGTGCGGAATGATCGCGCTTTACGCCGGCGTAGCATCCGGTGCGGTTGCGATTGCGATCCCCGAGGTGCCCTTTGACGAGGAGTTTGCTATTTCCAAGTTCAAAGAGGCAAGAGAGCACGGCAAGCGCGGAATGATCGGTGTTTTTGCAGAGGGAATGTCACAGGATCCCGAGCATAAATACAGCGAGTATTTTGTGAAGAAGCTTCAGGCGGAGACCGGAATCGAGACAAAGTTCGCCCGCCTTGGACATATCGTAAGAGGCGGATCTCCCACACTTCGTGACAGACTCCACGCAACACAGATGGGCGCGGGAGCGGTAAGCTGTCTGCTTGAGGGTAAGAGCAACGTAGTTATGGCGATAAAGTACGGTATGATAACCGACATCGATATCAACTACGCGCTTGCGCTTGACAGAATGTATAAGGGCAAGCTCAAGGACGGAGAGCTTGATAAGTTCAACGCGGAGCAGATAGCGGATATGAATGACGCTTGCGCACGCAGAAGGACAAGAATGGAAAATCTTTACAGAATTTCCTTTGAGCTCAGCAAATAAAATCGAAATAGAGCCGCAGGTTAAGGCCTGCGGCCTTAGTTTTTTTAATCACGGCCTGTTGAAAAAATAATTTAATGAAATAGTGAAAATAATGTTGAAAAAAGCTTTGTGTTGTGATAAAATATATCTGTATTTGTTTTTGGCATAACGTCTTGATAATTCTTTTTTGAAATGGGGTGGAAAGATGCAAAGGATAGGATTTGACAATCAAAAATATCTGAATCTTCAGTCTAAGCACATAAGAGAGCGTATAGCTCAGTTTGGCGGCAAGCTTTACCTTGAGTTTGGCGGCAAGCTTTTCGACGATTTCCATGCATCGCGCGTCCTGCCCGGATTTGCACCCGACTCCAAGCTGCAGATGCTTCTTCAGCTTAAGGACGAGGCAGAGGTGGTAATTGCCATCAACTCCGCAGATATTGAAAAAAACAAGGTTCGCGGAGATCTCGGAATCACATATGACCTTGACGTGCTTCGTCTTATCGACGCCTTCCGCGCTGTAGGCCTTTATGTTGGAAGCGTTGTGCTTACGAGATATGAATCTCAGTCCTCTGCGCTTCAATTTGCGCAGAAGCTTGAGTCGCTCGGGATCAAGGTGTACAGACATTATTCTATCCCGGGATACCCATATAACACTGAAAGAATAGTCAGCGAGGACGGATACGGCAAAAACGACTATATCGAGACCGAAAGACAGCTTGTTATTGTAACCGCGCCCGGCCCCGGAAGCGGAAAGATGGCGGTATGCATGTCACAGCTTTACCATGAAAACAAGCACGGAGTCAAGGCGGGATATGCGAAATTTGAGACATTCCCGATCTGGAACATGCCCTTAAATCATCCTGTAAATCTTGCGTATGAGGCGGCTACGGCAGACCTCAATGACGTAAATATGATAGACCCCTTCCACCTTGAGGCCTACGGCGAGACCGCGGTGAACTACAACAGAGACGTTGAGGTCTTCCCGGTTGTAGACGCCATGTTCAAAAAAATTTACGGTGCATCCCCGTACAAATCCCCCACGGATATGGGTGTAAATATGGTTGGAAACTGTATATTTGACGACGACGCGGTAAGAGAAGCGTCAAAGCAGGAGATAATCAGGCGTTATTATGCTGCACTCTGCGACCAAAAGGAGAACGCAACCGACGGAACTGCGGTTTCAAAGATTGAGCTTCTTATGCAAAAGGCGGATATCAGCACGGCAGACCGAGCGGTGGTTGCCGCCGCAAACAAGAAGGCTGAGATCACCGGAGCACCTGCGGCGGCTATCCAGCTTCCTTCCGGACAGGTTCTCACGGGAAAGACCTCGTCATTGCTTGGTGCGGGCGCCGCTGCGATTCTTAACGCGCTTAAGGCTCTTGCGGGAATCGATGATGAGGTGGAGCTTATTTCTCCCTCTGTCATCGTGCCTGTACAGCATTTAAAGGTGGACCATCTTGGAAATCACAATCCCAGACTGCACGTTGACGAGATACTTATTGCTCTGTCCATAAGCGCGGTAGGCTCCGAGAGTGCCGCGTTGGCTCTTGAGCAGCTTGATAAGCTCAAGGGGCTTGAGGCTCACTCCTCGGTGATCCTCTCAAGCGCGGATCAGCGAACCTTTAAAAAGCTTGGAGTCAATATTACATGCGATCCCAGATACCAGGTTAAAAAGCTTTATCACGCAAAATAATTGGCAGCACACCCTTTGCAGATCCGCAAGGGTGTGCTTTTTATCCATATTTAACAAAAAAACTTAGCCATAACGTCATATTTGTGCGTTTATGATATTGACAAAGGCAAAAAAGAGTATTATAATGAACAAAAGCGATGATGAGGAGCGGCGTGTTCGACTACCCTCACAGAGAGCCGTCGGAGATTTATCTCACGGTGAAAGACGGCAGGGTGCGGATATTGCTAAATCACCTCGGAGCTCGCGGTCGAGTTTTCTGAAGCTAAGGCTTTGAAATGTAGGCCTGCGCGTGTCCCGCGTTAAGGGAAAGCGCATGTAAGTGTGCGCGCAGAGTGGCGAATTTTTTTCGCAAAAAGAGTGGTAACGCGGGTGATATAACTCGTCTCTTTGTTATTTTAGGGAGACGGGCGTATAATGTTTTAGAGTTCGTCTTGGGACGAACTTTTTTGTTTTAAAGCCCACAAATCTGTCAAAAAGGCAGAAAATAAACATATTATTGAAAAAACAACAAACAATTGAGGAGAAAACACAAATGTTGACACTTGATAAGGTGTATCACGCGGCCTATGTGCTTAAGGATGTCGTAAGAAAGACCGCGCTCATAGGCTCACCAAAAATAAATCCCGAATGCACGCTTTATCTTAAGACCGAGAACCTTCAGGTAACGGGCTCGTTTAAGGTGCGAGGCGCGGGATATAAGATCTCCCAGCTTACAGATGAGGAGAAGGCGCGCGGCGTAATTGCGTGCTCTGCGGGCAACCATGCGCAGGGAGTTGCGCTTGCGGCGAAGAATTACGGCATCAAGTCTGTAATTTGTTTGCCTGACGGTGCGCCTATATCTAAAGTAGAGGCTACCAAGAGCTACGGCGCGGAGGTGGTTATGGTTCCCGGCGTATACGACGATGCGTATAAGCGCGCGCTTGAGCTTCGTGACGAGATGGGATATTCCTTTGTTCACCCCTTCGACGACGATGACGTTATTGCGGGACAGGGAACTATCGGCCTTGAAATACTTGATGAGCTTAAGGATGTTGATGCGGTGGTCGTTCCGATAGGCGGAGGCGGACTTATTTCGGGCGTTGCTTTCACCTTGAAGCAGTTAAAGCCGGATATAAAGGTGTACGGTGTTCAGGCGTCGGGCGCACCGAGCATGTATAACTCTGTAAAGCACGGAAAGATCGAAAGACTTGACAGCGTTTCTACCATTGCGGACGGTATCGCGGTCAAGGAGCCGGGTGATAATACATTTAACCTGGTTTCTAAGTATGTGGATGATATTGTTACCGTTACGGAGGGAGAAATCTCCTCTGCTATCCTCGGACTTATAGAGCACCATAAGCTTATTGCAGAGGGAGCGGGAGCAGTCGCAGTTGCCGCGGTTATGTTCAATAAAGTCCCTGTAAAGGGTAAAAAGGTAGTTGCGCTTGTATCGGGCGGTAATATAGACGTAACCATTCTTTCCAGGGTCATAAAGCGCGGTCTGCTTATGTCGGGAAGAAACCATACGCTTTGCATCGAGCTTACAGATAAGCCCGGACAGCTCAAGCAGGTGTCGGCTATCATTGCGGACCTTGGAGCGAACGTTATCTCGGTACACCACGAGAGAGCAAGTGAGACCATGGATATCAATGGCTGCTACCTCAGAATTGTACTTGAGACGAGAAATCACGAGCATATAAATGAAATAACCGACGCTCTCACTACCGCAGGATTTAAGCTGGTCTAAATATAGCCCTATATATTAAAACCTATATACAGAAAGGAAAAAGTTATGGAAAAGATATACACAAAGAATGCCCCTGAGGCAATAGGACCTTACTCCCAGGCGGTTAAGGTAGGCAACCTTTTATACACGTCGGGACAGATAGCGATAAACCCCGAAACCGGCACGGTCGAGGCAACCGATATCGTAGGTCAGACCGAGCAGGTCTGCAAGAATCTCACCGCTGTATTGGCTGCGGCGGGAGTTGGCATGGAAAACGTGGTAAAGACCACATGCTTCCTCTCCGACATGGCGGATTTTGCAGCTTTTAACGAGGTTTACGGAAGATATTTTGTGTCCAAGCCCGCGCGCTCCTGCGTTGCCGCAAAGACGCTCCCGAAGAACGTTCTTTGCGAAGTTGAGGTAATCGCGGAGCTTTGATTTTGAATCCGAATCGCCAATTTTTAAATTTCCTTTTAAATGGAAAGAAAAAATTGGCGATTTTCTTCGTTAAAATCGCACAAAAATCCTTCACTTTACTGTAGTTTTTGTCTAAAATATATATATTATCAAAATGAAGCAAAAAAATGTGCGAAAATTATTGACAAGGGTGTGCTGCTGTGGTATAATTTCCACATATTTATTGAAATGCTGTGAAGGGAATCAGTAATCTGTAAAAAGCGCAAAGAGAGCCGACGGTTGGTGTGAGTCGGTAGCTTTAGCGGACGAATCTCCTCCCGGAGCATCTGCCCGAACACCGAGAATACAAAAAAGAGACAAGCGCAAAAACGGAACGACGAGTGCGGAACGGGGCTTAGCTTGATTGGAATATAGGCAAGTAGAAGCAGACGGCAGTCCCCGTTATCACGGACGGTTTTACTGATTGGTAAATGCAGAGTGGTCGCATGGCGACAACGAGAGTGGTACCGCAGAGAGCGTATTAGCCCTTTGTCTCTTGAAAAAAAGGAGACAGGGGCCTTTTGTCTTTTTCAGGCATTTCAAGGAAACAACAAACAGAACAGAATGGAGATACAGTATGAAACTGAACGGCTCAGAAATACTTGTAAAAGTGCTTCTTGAACAGGGCGTTGATACCGTTTTCGGATATCCGGGCGGTGCGGTGCTCAATATTTACGACGCGCTTTACAAGCATCAGGATGAGATAACTCACTACATGACCGCGCATGAGCAGGGTGCATCGCACGCTGCAGACGGATATGCAAGAGCTACCGGAAAGACCGGCGTTGTAATTGCTACGAGCGGTCCCGGTGCGACCAACCTTGTCACCGGAATAGCTACGGCTTATATGGATAGCGTGCCTATGGTCGCTATCACGGGCAACGTGCCCAATATCCTTATCGGATGCGACAGCTTCCAGGAGGTTTATATCACCGGAATCACCATGCCGATCACGAAGCATAATTTCGTGGTTCGTCGCGTAGAGGATCTTGCGGATACCGTGCGCCGCGCGTTTGAGATCGCGGGCAGCGGACGTCCCGGCCCCGTACTCATAGATATTCCCAAGGACGTAACGGCGGCGATAACCGACTACGAGCCTATGCCCGCAGTAGTTCCCACGAGAACCGAGGTGATAAAGGGCAACGTAAAAGAAATTGCGGAGCTTATCAACAGAAGTGAGCGTCCCTGCATTTACTTCGGCGGAGGCGTAAAGCTGTCGGGCGCGGAAAATGAGCTTCGTGAGCTTGTTGAGCGTGCGGATATTCCCGCAGCTCACACGCTTATGTCTGCCGGTGTGCTTGGATACGGAGAGAGAAATAATCTCGGCATGATGGGTATGCACGGTTATTACAGCGCGAATGCTGCGGTAAGCCGTTCCGACGTACTTATTGCGATAGGAACGAGATTCTCTGACAGAGTTGCGCTCAATCCCGATAAGTTTGCTCCCAACGCAAGCATAGTACATATCGATATCGACCCCAGTGAGATAGGAAAGAACGTAACTGCGGACTACAGCATCGTGGGAGACGTTAAGACGGTACTCACGGAGATGCTTCAGTACATCAAGCCCGCAAAGCACGACGCTTGGCACGAGCACATCGACCACTGGAAGGCTGATGACTATCAGCCCACCGACAGTGATAGCGTTATAAAGCCTCACTACCTCATTGAAAAGGCATGCGAGATGGCAGGCGAAGATGCGATATACGTAACCGACGTAGGTCAGCATCAGATGTGGGCGGCACAGTATCTTCACCACACCGAGGCAAAGAACTTTTTGACAAGTGGCGGTCTCGGCACCATGGGATACGGTTACGGAGCGGCTATAGGCGCAAGCATCGCGCGTCCCGGAACAAGAGTTGTGCACTTTACGGGTGACGGCTCGTTCCACATGAACATGAACGAGCTTTGCACCGCCGTAAGCTACAACGTTCCCGTTATCACGATCATATTCAATAACTCGGTGCTTGGAATGGTTCATCAGTGGCAGGACGCATTCTATGAGGGCAGATTTGCTTCCAGTGAGCCTGAAAGAGTTACGAATTATAAGGCTGTAGCCGAGGGCTTTGGCGGTAAGGGCTACCATTGTGAAACTCCCGCGGAGTTCGAATCCGCTATGGCAGAGGCGCTCAAGCACAACGGTCCCGTTTGGATCGAGTGCGTGATCGACCGCAAGGAAAAGGTTCTTCCTATGATTCCCGGCGGTAAGACAGTAAACGATACGATTTTCAACTAAGGAGGACGATGAAAATGAAAAAACAGTGTATGGTCCTTTTGGTTGAGAACAATGCGGGTGTTTTGGCACGTGTTGCATCGCTTTTCGTTCAGAGAGGATTCAATATCGATTCGCTTACCGTTTCGCCTACGCACGATGAGCGCATCTCCCGCATTACCATTATGACAAACGGTGATGAAAAGACCTTTACCCAGATTATGAGACAGACGAGTAAGCTGGTTGAGACCAAGCTCATCTTCTCGGTCGAGCCGACATTCAGCCTTATCCACGAGATACTTCTTATCAAGTTCGGGGCAGAGGAGAGACACAACGAGAAGCTCAAGGACCTTATATCCATTTACGGTGCAAAGGTGGTTGATAAGACCGACCGTTGCATGACGGTAGAGCTTACCGATACTCCCCAGAGACTTGACGGATTTATCGAGGACACACAGAGATTCCACGTGATCGAAATGTGTCGCTCCGGCGCAATTGCCATGGAGCGCGGCGACGTCACTTACGATATTTAAAACAGGTTCTTTAACGCTTTCTTTTTAAGAAAAACGCACACATAAACTTAAAAATAATATTCACCTTAAAGGAGAAACACAAAATGATCAACAAGTATTATGACACAGATTGTAATCTTGCCCTTATAAAGGACAAAACAGTAGCGGTTATCGGATTCGGTAGCCAGGGACACGCACACTCCATGAACCTCGCAGAGAGCGGCTGCAACGTTGTAGTAGGTCTCAGACAGGGAAGCGGACACTGGGCAAAGGCCGCTGCATTTGCAGAGAAGAACCCCAACTTCAAGGTTATGGAGGTTGAGGACGCTGCAAAGGCTGCTGATATCGTTATGATGCTCGTTCCCGATGAGCTTGCTGCTGATATCTACAACACACAGGTTGCTCCCAACATGAAGGAAGGCGACGTTCTCATGTTCGCTCACGGCTTCAACATTCACTTCAACCTTATCAACCCCGCAAAGAATATCGACGTAATCATGGTAGCTCCCAAGGGCCCCGGTCACACTGTTCGTTCTCAGTATCTTGAGGGCAAGGGCGTTCCTTCCCTTATCGCGGTACATCAGGACTACTCCGGCAGAGCTAAGGACTATGCTCTCGCATACGCTTGCGGTATCGGCGCAGGTCGCGCAGGTATTCTTGAGACAAGCTTCCGTGAGGAGACAGAGACTGACCTCTTCGGTGAGCAGGCAGTTCTCTGCGGCGGTGTAACAGAGCTTATGAAGGCGGGCTTTGAGACTCTTGTTGAGGCAGGCTATGAGCCCGAGATGGCATACTTCGAGTGCATTCACGAGATGAAGCTCATCGTTGACCTTATCAACCAGGGCGGCTTTGCAAAGATGAGATACTCCATCTCCAACACCGCTGAGTACGGTGACTACAGAACAGGTAAGAGACTTATCACAGACGAAACACGCAAGGAGATGAAGCAGGTTCTCACAGAGATCCAGAACGGTACCTTCGCATCTGAGTTCATGCAGGAATTCTCCGCAGGACGTAAGGCTAAGTTCCTTGCAACCCGCCGTGTAGAGTCCGAGCATCAGCTTGAGGCGACTGGAGCTGAGCTTCGTAAGATGATGTCCTGGCTCAAGAAATAAGATTTAACACAGAGGAGCGAGAACCTTTTTTCCAAAAGGGTTCTCGCGCTCTCCCAAAAACTTTAAAAGGAGGAATGATTATGCTATTAGCGGTCAACGTAGAGAATCGCAAGATATCTATTGCGTTATTTGAAGAGAATAATGCAGAACCTGTCTCTTGCTTCAAAATATCTGCAGATATATCGAGAACCGCTGACGAATATACCGTTATCGTCAAGCAATTACTCGTTTATTCGGGAATTGATCTCGGTGATATTGACGGTACGATAATGGCAAGCGTTGTTCCTCAGCTTAACGACGTGATAAGGAACGTCGTGCTAAATTTGACGGGAAAGGCTCCCGTTGTAGTAGGCCCCGGAGTTAAAACGGGATTTGCAATTAAAATTGACGACCCTGCAGAGCTTGGCGCGGACATAGTTGCCGGTGCCGCAGAGGTGGTTGGCAGAATAAAAGAAGAAAAGCTTGAGGGTACTGCGATAATTCTTGATATTGGAGCGGTCACAACGCTTTTCGCTATAAAAAACAGGGAAGTGATAGGCGGTGCTATCCTTCCGGGCGCCTTTATGTCGCTTGACGCTCTACATAGAGAGACGGCGCAGCTACCGAACGTTGAAATGTCGGGCATACACCGAGCTATCGGAAAAAACACGAAGGAGTCGCTGATCTCGGGAGTGATACTCGGGCAGGCGGCTATGATAGACGGCCTTATCGACCGCTTTGAAGTGGAGCTTGGATGCGAGAGTGGGAAGGCGACGGTCTTCGCCACGGGCGAGGGCGCGGATCCTATCCTGTCAAATCTCGGTCATAGCTACAGATACGATCCCGCGCTGACCTTGAAGGGTCTTGCGAGGATCTATAAAAACACAGCAAAATAACCTTGATAATAACGCCCATCGGCGATTATTATAAATTTTTACGCGCCGTACTCAATTTTGAGACGACAGCAGACGGTGAGATTCCGTCAAGGAGAATTTAATATGAGAACATCGGCTAAACAGAAGACGCTCCAAACCGTACAGCTTGCTCTGCTCGTGGCGCTTGTAGTTGCTTTACAGATAGTAAGCGCGCTTATCCCCCCTATCGGAGGAGCGGTATCTATCACTCTTACACTTATTCCCGTCGTAGTCGGCGGAATATTGCTCGGCAAAAAATCGGGAGCTATTCTTGGCTTTACGTTTGGCCTTATCGTACTGATAAACTGTATGATCGCTCTTGACCCGGGCGGAAACATTCTTTGGAACGCCAATCCCTTCTTTACGGCAATTATATGCTTTGTAAAGGGAATCGCGGCAGGCTTTTTCCCCGCGTGGTTTTACGAGCTTATTTGCGGCAATAAGGGACAGATTGGCAGTGGCAAGAGATTTGCCGCTACGGTCGTGGCTGCATTGTCCGCACCTATTATTAACACGGGACTTTTCGTTTGCGGAATGTTCTTGCTTTTCAAAGACACGCTCTACGCTTGGGCGGGCGAGACCAACATAATAACGTATATTATCGTAGGTCTTGCGGGAATCAACTTCCTGGTTGAATTCCTTATAAATACGATCCTCTCTCCCGCGATCCTCCGCATTACCGAGATCGTCGGAAAGAAGCTTAAATAACCTTGAAAACAACTTAAAAACAAACAATATTTCCCCTTATCCCTTGTATTGAAAGTTTTTTGAGAGGGAGGGGTGTGGGGAGGGAGAAGCAATTTTTCAAAAATGTTCTCCCTCCCCGCGAAAAAAGGAGAAAACAAAATGAGATCTGATAACGTAACAAAGGGCGCGGAGAGAGCGCCGAACAGAAGCTTATTTTACGCTATGGGCTACACCAAAGAGGAGCTTGAGAGACCTCTTATCGGTGTTGTCAGCGCACACAGTGAGATAGTACCCGGACACGCGCATCTTGACAAGATCGCGGATGCGGTCAAGGCGGGAATCAGAATGGCGGGCGGAACACCCGTGCTTGTTCCCTCAATAGGTGTTTGCGACGGAATAGCAATGGGACACATTGGAATGAAGTATTCGCTTGCGAGCCGTGAGCTTATCGCGGACAGCGTTGAGACTATGACAATGGCTCATCAGCTTGACGGACTTGTTCTCGTTCCCAACTGTGATAAGATAGTACCCGGAATGGTAATGGCGGCGGTAAGAATGAACGTACCCGCAGTCGTTTGCTCGGGTGGACCTATGCTTGCGGGAACATACGACGGAGAGGAAGTAAGCCTTTCCAAGATGTTTGAGGCGGTTGGCGCATATAAGGCAGGCATGATAGACGCATGCAAGCTCGACGAGTGCGAGAAGGGCGTTTGCCCCGGTTGTGGATCATGCGCGGGAATGTATACCGCAAACAGCATGAACTGTCTTTGTGAGTCACTTGGTATCGCGCTCCCCGGCAACGGAACTATCCCCGCGGTTTCAAACAAGAGAATAATGCTTGCAAAGCACGCAGGTATGGCTATTATGGAAATGGTCAGAAAGAATATCTCTGCAAGAGATATAATCAACGAGAGATCTATCAAGAATGCTCTCGCGTGCGATATGGCGCTCGGATGCAGCTCTAACAGCGTGCTTCACCTTCTCGCTATCGCAAACGAGGCGGGCGTACCTCTCAATCTTGAGCTCTTCAACGAGATGAGCGCAAGAGTTCCCAACCTTTGCCACCTTGCTCCCGCAGGACCTACTCATATGCAGGATCTTGACGCTGCAGGCGGCATTCCCGCGGTTCAGGCGGAGCTTATCAAGAAGGGACTTCTCGACGTGGACGCTCTCACCGTTACGGGCAAGAGCGTAGGCGAGAACGTAGAGGGAGCTTACATAAAGAGCACAAAGGCGATCCGTCCTATCGACGATCCTTACAGCCCCACCGGCGGTATTCAGATACTCTTTGGTAACATAGCGCAGAAGGGCTGTGTCGTCAAGAGAAGCGCGGTTGCTCCCGAGATGCTCAAGCATGAGGGACCTGCTCGCGTATTCAATTCCGAGGACGAAGCTATTGCCGCTATCTACTCCGGCAAGATCGTTGACGGTGACGTAGTGGTTATCAGATATGAGGGACCCAAGGGCGGACCCGGAATGAGAGAGATGCTCAATCCCACCTCCGCATTGGCGGGCATGAAGCTTGATAAGACGGTTGCTCTTATCACGGACGGACGCTTCTCCGGCGCATCGCGCGGAGCGTCTATCGGTCACGTTTCTCCCGAGGCTGCTGACGGCGGAAATATCGGTCTTATCAACGAGGGCGATATTATTGCAATAGATATTCCTAATGCTTCTATCAACGTAAAGGTATCGGACGAGGAGCTTGATGCTCGCCGTGCAGCTCACGTTATGCCCGAGCCCAATATCAAGTCGGGTTGGCTTGCTCGTTATGCTCGTCTTGTAAGCTCGGCAGACCGCGGCGCTGTAATGAAATAATAGGACGAAATGCGAGAACCTTTTTTGACAAAAAGGCTTCTCGCGCTCTCCAAAAAACTTTCCAAATAAATAGGGCCTTTTGAGTGAGATTTTTTAGGCCCAAAACAATTATCTATTTGGAAAGCTTTTGAAATTTTTAAAAACTTTTCCCGAAAAGTTTTTAAGTGGG
This sequence comes from Eubacteriales bacterium, assembly GCA_045602385.1. GTDB lineage: Bacteria > Bacillota > Clostridia > Oscillospirales > CAG-272 > SVTX01. Next base: position 13,529 of record JAZSBL010000050.1, read on the forward strand.
GTTCGGGGTAAAGCCCCGAAAACACAAGAAAGGTTTACATTATGAACTCAAATAAGTATACAAGACAATTCTTTCCTGCTCCCGCCGCTCCCGCGCGCTGGGCAGAGAAGACATATATCGAGAAGCCGCCCGTCTGGTGCTCGGTAGACCTCAGAGACGGAAATCAGTCGCTCATTATCCCTATGAGCCTTGAGGAAAAGCTTGAATTTTTCAAGCTTCTCGTCAAGATCGGCTTCAAGGAGATAGAGATCGGCTTCCCCGCGGCAAGCGAGACCGAATACACCTTCCTTCGTACGCTTATCGAGGAGAATCTTATTCCCGACGACGTAACCGTGCAGGTGTTGACCCAGTCGCGTGAGCATATCATCAGAAAGACCTTTGAGGCTCTTTCCGGCGTAAAGAATGCGATCGTGCATCTTTACAACTCTACCTCTGTCGCACAGCGTGAGCAGGTGTTCAAAAAGTCCAAGAAGGAAATTATCGATATCGCGGTCAAGGGCGCACAGCTTTTCAATAAGATAAGCGAGGAGAAGGGCGTGAATTACCGATACGAGTATTCTCCCGAATCCTTTACAGGCACAGAGCCCGAATTTGCGCTTGAGGTCTGTAACGCGGTGCTTGACGTTTGGAAGCCGACTGCGGACAGAAAGGTCATAATCAATCTGCCTGTAACGGTTGAGGTGTCAATGCCCCACGTTTACGCAAATCAGGTTCAGTATATGAACGATAATCTCAAATACCGTGAGAACGTGCTTATCTCGCTCCACCCCCACAACGACCGCGGATGCGCGGTAGCAGATACTGAAATGGGACTTCTTGCTGGCGGTGACAGAGTAGAGGGAACGCTTTTCGGTAACGGAGAGAGAACGGGTAATACCGATATCGTTACGGTTGCTATGAATATGTTTGCCCAGGGAATTGATCCCGGACTTGACCTCTCGAATATGCCCGAAATAACCGAGCTTTACGAGAGAGTAACGAGAATGCAGGTCTATGACCGTACACCTTACGCGGGTAAGCTTGTATTTGCGGCATTCTCAGGCTCGCATCAGGACGCTATTGCAAAGGGAATGAAGTGGCGTGAGGATCATACCTGCCGCTACTGGACCGTTCCTTATCTGCCCATCGACCCCAAGGACGTTGGCCGCGAATACGAGACCGACGTTATCAGAATCAACTCCCAGTCGGGCAAGGGCGGTATCGGCTATCTGCTTGAACACAACTTTGGATACGCTCTTCCTCCCAAGATGCGTGAGCATGTCGGATATACCGTAAAGAGCTATTCCGACCATTCGCACAAGGAGCTTCTCCCCGGTGAGGTTCTTGACATCTTCACCAAGGAATACGTTAACGTTAACGCTCCCCTCTCTCTTGTGGATTATCACTTCGTACGCTCGGGCGACGCTATAAAGGCATACGTCACCGTTGAGTATAACGGCGAAAGCAAGGACATCTCCGCAGAGGGTAACGGTCGTCTTGACGCGGTGAGCAACGCGCTCAAGAGAAATCTCGGTATTTTGTATTCTAACCTTAATTATACAGAGCACGCGCTTGATCTCGGTTCCTCCTCCAAGGCGGTATCCTACGTCGGTATCACAGATGATTCCGGCAAGGTATCCTGGGGCGCGGGAATACACGACGATATCATCGCGTCCTCGATCTACGCGCTCTTCTCGGCTATCAACAAGATGGCGTGAAGAGGATGCGGGGGATGCGAGGGGCGCAAGGGATGCGTTGGGGAAACCCTTTTAGATAAAAGGGTTTCCCCAAGCCCCTTCCTAAAACCTTCAATAGAAAATTTATCTTGTCCTATTCAAGATGGAACAATCAAACGAAAATTAAATCCACTTCAACAAAAAATACAACCCTTCAACACCTACTATTAAAGGTTTTTGGATTCCAAAACCTTTTTGCAAAAAGGTTTTGGTGGGGTGCAGGGGCAAGCCCCTGCAATAAAGGAGTATATCATGTCTATGACGATGACACAAAAGATACTTGCGGCGCACGCGGGGCTTCCGAGCGTCAAGGCGGGACAGCTTATTATGGCTGATCTTGACCTGGTGCTTGGAAACGACATTACGTCGCCGGTAGCTATCAACGAATTTAAGAAAAACGGCTTTGAAGAGGTATTTGACAAGAACAAGATCGCGCTTGTAATGGACCATTTCGTGCCCAACAAGGACATCAAGGCGGCGCAGCAGTGCAAGCAGTGCAGAACCTTTGCAAGGTGCTTTAACATAAAGAACTATTTTGATGTGGGCGATATGGGAATCGAGCACGCGCTTCTCCCCGAAAAGGGACTTGTAGCGCCCGGTGACTGTGTTATCGGCGCTGACTCTCACACTTGCACGTACGGCGCGCTCGGAGCATTCTCCACGGGCGTGGGAAGCACCGATATGGCGGCGGGAATGGCAACGGGCAAGGCTTGGTTCAAGGTTCCTTCTGCTATCAAGTTTGACCTTGTCGGCGAGCTTAAGCCCCACGTTTCGGGTAAGGACGTAATTCTCCACATAATCGGAATGATCGGCGTTGACGGCGCGCTTTACCGCTCTATGGAGTTTTCGGGAGAAGGACTTAAGTCGCTTTCTATCGACGACCGTCTTTGCATGGCTAACATGGCTATCGAGGCAGGCGCGAAGAACGGAATATTTGAGGTCGACGAGATAACTCTCAAATATGTTGGCGAGAGAGTTGCAAGAGAGTATAAGGTATATTCGGCGGACGCCGATGCGGAGTACGATGAGGTCTACACCATCAATCTTTCCGAGATCGAGTCTACCGTAGCATGTCCTCATCTTCCCGAGAACACAAAGCTCGCGCGTGAACTCTCTGACATTAAGCCCGACCAGGTAGTTATCGGATCATGCACAAACGGCAGAATATCCGATATGGAGGCTGCGGCTAAATATCTTAAGGGTAAGCACGTGGCAAACGGTGTGCGTTGCATTATTATCCCCGCAACACAGACCATTTACAAGGAGTGCATCAAGCGCGGATATATCGAAATCTTTATCGACGCGGGCTGCGTGGTTTCAACACCCACCTGCGGTCCTTGCCTTGGCGGATATATGGGAATTCTTGCAGAGGACGAGATCGCCGTTGCGACCACAAACCGTAACTTTGTAGGAAGAATGGGACATATCACCTCAAAGATATATCTTGCAAGCCCTGAGGTAGCGGCGGCAACAGCCGTTGCGGGTCACATCGTTGATCCCTCTGAGATCTGAGAAAGGAGAGCCTTTAGAATGAAAGCAAACGGATACGTACATAAATACGGCGACAACGTTGATACCGACGTTATAATCCCCGCGCGTTATCTTAACACTGCCGACCATAAGGAGCTCGCATCTCACTGTATGGAGGACATTGACAAGGACTTCGTAAAGAAGGTAAACGAGGGCGACATTATGGTGGGCGGCTTCAACTTCGGTTGCGGCTCATCGCGTGTGCATGCGCCTATCGCAATAAAGAAGAGCGGTATCTCCTGCGTTATTGCGGCTACGTTCGCCCGCATCTTCTACCGTAATTCCATCAATATAGGCCTCGCTATTCTCGAGTGCCCTGAGGCAAGCGAAAAGATAGAGGCAGGTGACCGCGTTGAGATCGACTTTGACACCGGCGTGATCACCAATATTACAAAGAACGAAACATACAAGGCAGAGCCCTTCCCGGAGTTTATAAAGGACATTATCAACTCCGACGGACTTCTCAATTCCTTGAAGAAATAAGAGGCGCGACCATGGAAAAGAACATTGTATTGCTTAAAGGCGACGGAATCGGACCTGAGATAGTCGATCAGGCAGTGAAGGTGCTTGATGCCGTTGCGAAAAAATACGGACACGTATTCAATTACACAGAGGTCGATATGGGCGGATGCTCTATCGATAAATTCGGTGTGCCGATCACCGAGGAGGGAATGGCAAAGTGCAAGGCCGCAGACGCGGTATTGCTTGGCGCGGTAGGCGGGCCCAAGTGGGATAACGTTGAGCCCTCAAAGCGCCCCGAAAAGGCGCTTTTGGCAGTTCGAAGCGAGCTTGGACTCTTTGCAAATCTCCGTCCCACAAGACTTTTCGCTCAGCTTGCGGATTCCTCACCGCTTAAAGAGAGCATTGTAGGAAACGGTATCGATCTTATGATCGTCCGTGAGCTTACCGGCGGTATCTACTTCGGTAAGAGATACACCGAGGTAGTTGATGGCGAAAAGGTCGCGACCGACTATATGACTTATTCCGAGCACGAGATCGAGAGGATCGGTCGCGTGGCGTTTGAGTCAGCCATGAAGAGAAACAAGAAGCTTGCAAGCGTGGATAAGGCAAACGTGCTTGATTCCTCCAGACTCTGGAGAGCGGTTATGCACCGCCTTGCAGAGGAATATCCCGAGGTCGAGTACAGCGATATTCTCGTTGACAACACCGCTATGCAGCTTATCAAGAATCCCACGCAGTTTGACGTTCTTGTAACAGAGAATATGTTTGGAGATATCCTCTCCGACGAGGCGAGCATGCTTACGGGCTCTATCGGAATGATGCCCTCGGCAAGTCTCTCTTCGGGCACGCTCGGCATGTACGAGCCTATCCACGGCTCTGCACCCGATATTGCGGGAATGGATATAGCGAATCCCATAGGTACTGTTATGAGCGCGGCTATGATGCTCCGCTATTCCTTCGATATGAAGGATGAGGCAGACGCTATCGAGGCGGCAGTAAATCGCGCGCTTGACGACGGCTACCGCACACCCGACATTTACAAAGACGGTTTCAACCGTGTCACATGCAGTGAAATGGGCACGATTCTTGCCGCCAATATATAATTTAAATGATAAATTGGATTGGAGAAAAAGAAAATGCTTGAAATCAGATATGAGCTTGTAAAAGAGAAAAAGGCTAAGCCCGATTGGGATCACCTTGGATTTGGAAAATACTTTACAGACCACATGTTCATTATGGACTATGATGCGGGTCAGGGTTGGCACGACGCAAGAATAGTTCCTTACCAGAACCTCTCTCTTGACCCCGCGTGCATGGTATTCCACTACGCGCAGGAGATGTTTGAGGGACTTAAGGCATACAGAACGCCGAGCGGTGAGGTTCAGCTCTTCCGCCCCGACAAGAACATCGAGAGAATGAACAGAACCAACGAGCGTCTTTGCATCCCCCAGCTTAACAAGGAGGACGTTATCGACGCGCTCAAGGCGATAGTCAAGACCGAGGAGGATTGGGTACCGGTAAAGGACGGCACGTCGCTTTACATTCGTCCCTTCATCATTGCGACAGACGTTCAGCTTGGAGTTCACCCCTCCAAGAGCTATAAGTTTATGATAATCACCTGTCCTGTCGGCGCGTACTACGCTGAGGGAATCAAGCCTGTCAAAATCTTCGTTGAGCGTGAGTACGTTCGCGCTGTCAAGGGTGGAACAGGATTTGCAAAGGTCGGCGGCAACTACGCGTGCTCGCTTATCGGTCAGGAAAAGGCGGAGAAGATGGGATACTCCCAGGTTCTTTGGCTTGACGGTATCGAGCATAAGTACATCGACGAGGTCGGTGCGATGAACGTATTCTTCGTTATCGACGGCAAGGTAATCACCCCCGCGCTTGAGGAGGGAAATATCCTTCCCGGAGTTACAAGAATGTCGTCTATTCAGCTTCTCCGTGATATGGGCTATACCGTAGAGGAGAGAAAGCTCTCTCTTGACGAGGTGGTTGAGGCTTACAACAACGGCAAGCTTGACGAGGCGTTCGGAACCGGAACTGCGGCGGTAGTTTCCCCCATGGGACTCCTTGACACAGGTGACCTTAAAATGACTATCAATAACAATGAAATAGGACCCGTAGCGCAGAAGCTCTACGATACCCTTACAGCTATTCAGTGGGGCAAGGCCGAGGACAAGTTCGGCTGGACATTGAAGGTTTAAGAGGATTTGCAGGGGGAGAGGGCGAAACTTTTTGAAAAAAGGTTTCGCCCTCTCCCCCTGCACCCCCTCACCCACTTCAAAAACTTTCAATAGAGGGGAAGGGGGGAGGAGTGTCCCCTTAATGGATTGTACGATTGTGTCATATCCCCCGCTCAACAAGTGATTAAAATATAGAATGAAATGGGAAGATGTCCTGTTGAAAAAGATGCATAACGTGTGCAAAATATGCGGGAAAATGCATAAAAACGGAATGCATATTCATTTTTGTGCATAATATCAAGAAAACCCTTTATTATTATCAAAAGTTTGTAGTATATGGCATTGACTTTTATGCATACGAGGTGTATAATATACAGCATAAAGGTGATTTGTGTGAATTTTATTCAAAAATATGCATCAAAAATGAATAAAAACACACATTTGTGTATGGAGGACAATATGATCGACAAGAGCAAGATAAAAAAGGTAGTTTTAGCATATTCCGGTGGACTTGACACGTCTATAATTATTCCGTGGCTCAAGGAGAACTACAACAACTGCGAGGTAATTGCGGTAAGCGGAAACGTAGGTCAGGCAGACGAGCTTGATGGCCTTGAGGAGAAGGCGATCAAGACCGGCGCATCCAAGCTTTATGTCCTTGATCTTACAGAGGAGTACGTGAACGAATATATCATTCCTTGTATGAAGGCAGGAGCTATCTACGAGGAGTATCTTCTCGGTACAAGCCACGCGCGTCCTTGCATCGCAAAGGGCTTGGCGGAGATCGCGATCAAAGAGAATGCGGACGCTATCTGCCACGGCTGTACGGGTAAGGGCAACGACCAGGTTCGCTTTGAGCTTACCCTCAAACATTTTTGCCCCGATATGCCAATTATCGCTCCTTGGCGCGAGTGGGATATCAAGTCCCGCGAGGAAGAGATAGATTACGCGGAGGCGCACAACGTTCCTCTTAAGATAAACCGTGAGACAAACTATTCAAAGGATAAGAACCTCTGGCACCTTTCCCACGAGGGACTTGACCTTGAGGACACAGGCAACGAGCCTATGTACGAAAAGCCCGGATTCCTTGAGATGGGTGTATCTCCCATCACGGCTCCCGACACACCTACATATGTTGAGCTTGACTTTGTCGCAGGTGTTCCGGTAGCGATCAACGGTGAGAAGAAGAGCGCGAAGGAGATCATTCTTGCTCTTAACGAGCTTGGCGGTAAGAACGGTATCGGACTTCTTGATATCGTTGAGAACAGACTTGTCGGCATGAAGTGCCGCGGCGTTTACGAGACTCCCGGTGGAACAATTCTTTACAAGGCGCACAGCGTGCTTGAAAGCATCTGCCTTGACAAGATGACGCTCCACGAAAAGCAGAAGCTCGCTATTACATATGCGGAGCTTGTAAACAACGGTCAGTGGTTCACACCTCTGCGCGAGGCTCTCGCGGCATTCGTGGACAAGACACAGGAAAAGGTAACCGGTAAGGTTCGCCTGAAGCTCTACAAGGGCAACATGATCAACGCCGGTGTTTGGTCGGACTACTCCCTCTATTCAGAGGAGATCGCAACCTTCGGTGAGTCGGATTACGACCAGAAGGACAGCGCAGGCTTTATCAACCTCTACGGTCTTCCCATCAAGGTTCAGGCTATGGTTGATGCCAAAAATAACAAGTAAGGTATAGGCTTTATGGAAAAAATGTGGGCGGGACGTACCGCCGGAAATACGTCGGCTATGGCTGACGACTTTAATTCCTCGATACATATAGATTCCTGTATGTATAAAGAGGATATCAAGGGCTCTATGGCACATAGCGCGATGCTTGCCGAGGTGGGGATACTCACAGACGACGAGGCCGACGCGATAATCGCCGCCCTTGAGGGAATACTCAAGGATATCGAGAGCGGTAAGCTCGAGATCGATATGAACGCCGAGGACATTCACATGTTCGTCGAATCGGTGCTGACCGAAAGGATCGGCGACCTTGGCAAGAAGCTCCATACCGCAAGAAGCAGAAACGATCAGGTGGCACTCGATATGAGACTCTACATGAGAGGGAAGTGCGAGGAGATAGAAAAGCTCCTTGTCGACCTCATTGATGCGATCGTGTCTGTCGCGGCGGAGCATAAATATGATATAATGCCGGGATATACCCATCTGCAGAGAGCGCAACCTATCGTGTTTGCGCATCACCTTCTCGCATATGCGGAGATGTTCAAGAGAGATCTTTCAAGGCTTTCGGACGCAAAGGCAAGAATGAATTATTCGCCGCTCGGCGCTTGCGCCCTTGCGGGAACGACATACCCCATTTCAAGGGAAATGACGGCGGGTGCGCTTGGTTTTGACGGATACTGTCAGAACAGCATCGACGCGGTGTCCGACAGAGATTTTTGCGCGGAGCTGCTTTCGGTGTTCTCGATAATAATGATGCACCTTTCAAGATTTTCAGAGGAGGTAATCCTCTGGTCAAGCTGGGAATTTTCCTACGTCGAGCTTGACGATGCGTATACAACAGGCTCTTCTATAATGCCTCAGAAGAAGAACTCGGATATGGCGGAGCTTGTAAGAGGTAAATGCGGCAGAGTTTACGGCGACCTTATGGGAACCTTGACAATGCTCAAGGGACTTCCGCTTGCATACAACAAGGACATGCAGGAGGATAAGGAATCGCTCTTCGACGCGACCGAGACCGTCGAGAGATGCCTTGAAATATTCGCTCCTATGATAAGAACCATGAAGGTAAAGAGCGAGAATATGTACCGCGCTGCGCAAAAGGGATTCATTAATGCAACAGACCTTGCAGACTATCTTACCAAGAAGGGAATGCCCTTCAGAAGCGCATACAAAATAACCGGAGCGATAGTATCCGAGTGTATCGGCAAGGGAATAGTCCTTGACGATATGAGCCTTGAGGATTTCAAAGCGCACTCCGAGCTCTTCGCGGAGGATCTTTACGAGGAGATCTCGCTTAAGACCTGCGTAGCAAAGAGGATCTCAGAGGGTGCTACGGGATATAAATCAGTTGAAAAGCAGATCCAAAATTTTATTGGGTTTATAAACAAAAAGAAAGGAAATTAAGAAAATGAAAAAAATTATTGCACTTATTCTTTGTTTGGTAACAATCGTATGCCTCTTCTCCGCTTGCGGCGCAAAGGGAAGAACTCTTGACGAGGTTAAGAAGGCAGGAAAAATTACAGTAGCAACATCTCCCGACTTCCCCCCCTTCGAGAGCCTTGAGGGCGGCAAGGTAGTCGGTATTGAGGTCGACATCATGAACCTTATCGCGGCAGAGCTTGGCGTTGAGCTTGAGATCGTTGAAATGGACTTTGACGCAGTTCTTCTCGGCGTTCAGTCCGCAAAGTACGATTGCGGCATGTCCGGTATCACTGCAAACGAGGAGCGTAAACAGAATATGCTCTTCACAATTCCCTACTACAATGCCGCTCAGGTCATCGTAGTAAAGGCAGACAGCGCGATCAAGGGTAAGGCTGACCTTGCGGGCAAGTCGGTATCGGTTCAGACAGGTACAACTGCAGAGGCGGGATGCGCTGACGTAGGATGCACACCCCAGGCATTTGCAGCCAATGCGGACGCAAAGGAAGCCCTTAAAACAGGCAAGGTTGAAGCTTGGGTAGTAGATAACCTCACCGCACAGCAGATGGTAGAGGAGGGCGACGGACTTGTTATTCTTGACGAGAAGATGACAGATGAGCCCTACGCATTTGCGTTTGCCTTCGGATCTGAGGATCTCGTTGAGGAGATCAACCCCATTCTTGAAAAGCTCATCGCTGACGGCACGATCGAATCGATCTTTGCAAAGTACGGCGAGACCTACTTCAAGCCCTAATTTATATATTGACATTGTAGCGGCTCCGCGCAAAAAATGCGGAGCTGCTTCTTGAGTTTTATAAACTCGGAGAAAGAAAGGAAAAAGCTTTAAAATGAGTTGGTTTGACAAGTTACATTCGACCTTTATCGAGGGCGAAAGATATATGTGGCTGATCGACGGTCTGAAGACCACCTTAATAATAACTCTCGGTGCGTTGCTTATCGGTGTTTTGATCGGTTCTATTATCGCTACGGTTAAATATTTTTGCGAGGGAAACAAAAAGCTGCGTATATTCAGCTGGATATGCGATATATACACCACAGTCGTTCGCGGTATTCCCGTAACGGTTCTTTTGCTGGCATTCTTTTTTGTAATTTTTGTATCTGCAGAGGACGGAGTTCCGGTTGCAATTGCAGCATTCGGTATCAACTCCGGCGCATATATGGCGGAGCTTATCAGAAGCGGTATCAACGCAGTTGACAAGGGACAGATGGAGGCAGCAAGAAGCCTTGGTATGTCAAAGGGACAGGCTATGGTGAAGATCATATTCCCCCAGGCAATCAAAAATATTCTTCCCGCTATCGGTAACGAGTGTATTGCGCTTTTAAAGGAAACCTCTGTTGCGGGCTATGTTGCGGTAGTTGACGTTACAAAAGCGGCTACAAATATAAGAAACAACACCTTTGATGCGGTGAACCCCATTATCTTGTTGGCGCTTATCTACCTTGTATTGGTCGTTGTAATGACCAAGCTGCTTGCAATCCTTGAAAGGAGGCTTAGAAAGAGCGATGGAAAATAATGTTGTTATAAGCACAAAAAATCTTCAAAAGAGCTTTGAGAATCTTAACGTTCTCAAGGGAATCGACATCGACATATATAAGGGCGACGTCGTATGTGTTATCGGCGCGTCGGGCTCGGGTAAATCTACCTTTCTCCGTTGCCTTAACCTTTTGGAGCAGCCCACCGGCGGCAGCATCTTCTTCAATGGCGCGGAGCTTACGAACTCCAAGGTCGACCTTGACCTTCACCGCCAGAAGATGGGAATGGTGTTCCAGCAGTTTAATCTTTTCCCCCATTTGACGATACTTAAAAACCTTACTCTTGCTCCTATGATGCTCAAAAAGATACCGAAGGAGGATGCCGAGGCAAAGGCGCTTGCGCTTCTTGCCAGAGTCGGACTTGCAGACAGAGCCGAGTCCTATCCCAACCAGCTTTCGGGCGGTCAGAAGCAGAGAGTCGCGATAGTCCGCGCGCTTTGCATGGAGCCCGAGGTAATGCTCTTTGACGAGCCGACAAGCGCGCTTGACCCCGAGATGGTAGGAGAGGTTCTTGACGTTATGAAGGAGCTTGCGCGCGAGGGAATGACCATGGTCGTTGTCACTCATGAGATGGGCTTTGCGCGCGAGGTCGCAAACCGCGTCATTTTCCTTGACGACGGACTTCTCGCCGAACAGGGAAATCCCGACGAGATTTTCGGCTCTCCCAAGACCGAGCGTCTTCAGACATTCCTTTCAAAGGTTCTTTAAAAAGGAGAATTGATTATGAATTTAAAGGGCAAAAGCTTTCTGAAGCTTCTTGATTTTACACCCGAGGAGATCGCGTATCTTATTGATCTTGCGGCAGAGCTTAAAGCAAAAAAGAAGGCCGGTATTCCTCATCGCATGTGTGAGGGAAAGAGTATAGCGCTTATATTTGAAAAGACAAGCACTCGTACACGCTGCGCCTTTGAGGTGGCGGCGGCAGACCTTGGAATGCACCCCGTTTATCTTGACCCTACGGGATCGCAGATAGGCAAAAAGGAGAGCATTGCCGACACCGCGCGTGTTCTTGGCAGAATGTTTGACGGTATAGAGTATAGAGGATACGGTCAGGAGCTTGTGGAGGAGCTTGCGGAATACGCAGGTGTTCCGGTGTGGAACGGATTGACAAATGAGTTCCACCCCACGCAGATCCTTGCGGATTTCCTTACGATAAAGGAGCATTGCGGCACTCTTGCGGGCAAGAAGCTCGTTTATATGGGTGACGCGAGATATAATATGGGTAATTCGCTTATGGTAGGCGCGGCAAAGATGGGAATGCACTTCGTTGCCTGCGCTCCCGCCAAGTATTTTCCTGCAAAGGAGCTTGTGGATGAGTGCATGGAGATCGCCAAGGCGACGGGCGCAACTATTGAATTTATTGAGGATCCCGTTGTAGCTACCAAGGGCGCGGACGTCATTTATACCGACGTCTGGGTATCCATGGGCGAGCCCGACAGCGTTTGGCAGGAGAGAATAGCGGAGCTTACACCTTACCGCGTGACAATGGATCTTATGGAAAACGCGGGAGAGCAGTGCCGATTTATGCACTGTCTGCCGGCATTCCACGACCTCAAGACTACTATCGGCAAGCAGATATACGATAAGTTCGGTATTGATTGCATGGAGGTCACCGACGAGGTGTTTGAGAGCGAGAGATCCATAGTCTTTGACGAGGCAGAGAACCGTATGCATACCATCAAGGCGGTAATGGCGGCAACTCTTTAATTTTTTCAAACATAGATAACCCTCGACAAAAAAATACATATCCTGATAATAAGGGGCGACCGACTCGGTCGCCCCAAGCTCATATTATTTGGAGAAAATTATGTATATAGTAATTCTGACCGCGCTCGGTGTCGGTGGAGCGACGGTCATAGGCTCACTCCTTGGATTTTTGTTCAAGGGCTTTTCGGACAGATTCGGCAATATGATAATATCCTTTGCGGCGGGAATAATGCTTACCGCCGCGGTGACGGGTCTGATTCTTCCCGCGATAGAGTACGGCGGAGATCTCGGTGTTCCGATAGCGATAATCGGAATACTTTTTGGCGCGATATGTATTAATCTGTCGGATAAATTGGTGCCGCATATCGGGCGGTTGGTTTCGGACGGACGGATCGGCGGTGAATCGGGAAGGCTCCACAGCGTACTGCTTTTCGTAATCGCGATAGCGATACACAATCTGCCGGAGGGTATAGCCGCGGGCGTGGGATTTGGCTCCGGTGACATAGGCGGAGCGATACTTATAGCATCGGGGATCGCGCTTCACAATATCCCTGAGGGAATGGTGATAATCGCGCCGATGCTGGCGGCGGGAATAAGCCGGAAAAAGACCTTTATTTTGGCGTTGATTACGGGAATAAGCGAGGTCATCGGTACGTTTATAGGTTTTTTTGCAGTCAGTGTCGCAAGCGCGATATTGCCCTTTGCGCTTGCCTTTGCGGGCGGAACCATGCTTTACGTTATCAGCGAGGAGATGATCCCCGAGACCCACGCGGGAGAGGGAAATCTTGGCGTTACCTATGCCTTTCTGAGCGGATTTTGTACTATGCTTTTGCTTGACGTTCTGATATGAGCGCTTTTAGTGAAAATAACTATAAGAAAAGCTGCCAAAAAAACAGCATTTTAGTCAAAAAATTTATTGACACCAAAGGGATAACATAGTATAATATACTTGTTAAAATTTTAATGGCCCAATAAAAGAAAGGTGAGAAAATTATGAATCTGCTTTACAAGGGAAAAACAAAGGACGTATACGCGCTTGAAAACGGCAACGTGTTGCTTAAGTTCAAGGATGATTGCACCGGCAAGGACGGAGTTTTTGATCCGGGTGAAAACAGCGTAGGGCTTACCATTGACGGTATCGGCAAGGCAAATCTTCAAAGCTCGGTTTACTATTTTGAGCTTTGCAAAAAAGCAGGCATAAAGACTCACTATGTTTCTGCCGACATTGAGAATGCAACCATGGAGGTTCTTCCCGCAGAGTGCTTCGGTAAGGCACAGGGCGGTAACGGACTTGAGGTCATTTGCAGACTTGTTGCAACAGGTAGCTTTATCCGCCGCTACGGCGAGTATATTAAGAACGGCACACCTTTAGAGGGCGGCTACGTTGAGTGCACCTTCAAAAACGACGAGAAGGGCGACCCGCTTGTAACAGGCGAGGGACTTGTCGCTCTTGGAATTATGACTCCCGAGATGTTTGAGAGCCTTAAGGCGCAGACGCTTGCTATCACAAAGATAGTTGCTGACGACCTTAAAACTCTTGGACTTGACCTTTGGGATATCAAGTTTGAGTTCGGATACAACAACGGTGAGGTAATTCTTATCGACGAGATCGCATCGGGTAACATGCGTGTTTACAAGGGCGATACCATCGTTGATCCCGTTGAGCTTACAAAGATCATCAACAACAGATAAAACGAATAGGGGAAACCGAATTTGCGCGGCTTCCCCTATTTTTTTGAAAAGCTATTGCATATTTCGGGAAAATATAGTATAATATGTTGTTTGAAAATATGATTTACATTAACGGAGTTAAAAGTGGCAGACTTAAGACAGGAAATCAACAGAAGACGAACATTTGCGATAATCTCTCACCCTGACGCGGGTAAGACAACGCTTACAGAGAAATTTCTCCTCTACGGAGGCGCGATACAGACCGCGGGCTCGGTAAAGGGAAAACAGACGGACAAGCACGCCGTATCCGACTGGATGGAGCTTGAAAAGCAGAGAGGAATCTCGGTTACATCGTCGGTAATGCAGTTTGAATACGAGGGATATTGCATCAATATCCTTGACACCCCCGGACACCAGGACTTCTCGGAGGACACCTACCGTACGCTTATGGCAGCGGACTCGGCGGTAATGGTAATCGACGCGGCGAAGGGTATAGAGCCCCAGACACGTAAGCTCTTCCGCGTATGCGCGGCGAGAAATATACCGATATTCACCTTTATCAACAAGCTTGACCGTGAGGCACGCGATCCCTTTGATCTGCTTGACGAGCTTGAAAAGGAGTTTGGCATAGGCACGTATCCTATGAACTGGCCTATCTCCTGCGGACAGACCTTTAAGGGCGTTTATGACAGAGAGAAGAAGTGTATTCTCACCTTTGAGACCTCGCACGGTGGACGTGAGAGACTTCGCGCTATCGAGTGCGATATAGAGGACAGAGAAAAGCTTGATTCTATTATAGGCGCAAATCTTGCAGACGAGCTTTGTGAGCAGGTAGAGCTGCTTGACGGAGCCTGCTTCGACTTTGATCTTGAAAAGGTAAGATGCGGAAAGCTCTCGCCTGTATTCTTCGGATCGGCGCTCAACAACTTCGGTATCGAGCCCTTCCTTGAAAGCTTCCTTAAGATGACAACGGCTCCGCTCGTCCGCCAGACGGTTTCGGGCGAGGTAAGCCCCTTTGACGAGCATTTTTCGGCATTCGTATTCAAGATTCAGGCGAACATGAACAAGGCGCACCGCGACCGTATCGCGTTCATGCGTATATGCTCGGGTAAGTTTGAAAAGGGCAAGGAATACCTCCACGTAAGACCTAATAAGATGATAAAGCTCTCACAGCCTCAGCAGATGATGGCGCAGGAGAGAGAAATAATCAACGAGGCGTACGCGGGCGACATTATAGGTGTATTCGACCCGGGCATATTCTCGATAGGCGACACTATCACAGAGCCACCGCTCAAGGTGGAATTCAAGGGAATACCTACCTTTGCGCCCGAGCATTTCGCGGTCATTGAGCAGATAGACTCCATGAAGCGCAAGCAGTTCCAGAAGGGAATGGAGCAGATAGCCGAAGAGGGAGCTATTCAGATATTCTTCCTGCCTGACGCGGGTATGGAGAGAGTTATCGTAGGCGTTGTCGGTATGCTACAGTTTGACGTATTGAAGTTCAGAATGCAGAGCGAGTACGGCGTTGGATTTTCCCGAATGGACATGCCCCACGATCAGATAAGATATATTGAAAAATGCCCCGGCGACCCTAAGAATCTTATTCTTTCGGGAGATACTCGCCGCGTTCAGGACGTAAGAGGAAACAACCTGCTTATTTTCCCCGGACTCTGGGCAGTAAATTATGCGCTTGAGCATAACGAGGGCCTTGAGCTGTCCGAGTTTAACAGATGGTAAAAAATTGGGAGTCCCGAATGGGACTCCCAATTCTACTTTTAATCCATTACCGCAAAGATTACCGATGCGGAATAAAGACCGTAGTTTTTATCTCCAACGTTTATTTTCGACCATTCCTCAAGAGATCCCGCATACTTAATCTGCTTGAGTGACGGGGTGGAGAAGAATGCCATATCCGCAATTTCGGTCAATTCCACGGAGATGGAGATCTCCGCCGCCTGATTGCCAGAGGGGAAGGCGTACAGCTTGCTCTTGTCTTTAGAGTAAAGGATGCCGTTCTCATCGGTAAACATCTTGTTGTCCTGATCGACGGAAATATAGATCAGTGAGGAGCATCCGCCAAACGCCATCTTGCCAATACTCATTACAGTAGACGGTATCTGTACCGCCTTGATGGAAGTATTTTCGAAAAATGCCTTGTCATCGATAGCGCATACAATGTCACCTGCGGGACTTTTTTCGGGTATAATAACGTATACGTCGGTGTAGTTGCCTATTCCGGATACCGCGCATGTGCCGTTGCCGTATGAGGTGTATTGCAGAGAAGCCTGCGCCTCTGTTTGAGTTTCGCTTTCTTCTTCGGTGGTGATCTCCTCGCTCTCAGGCTCGATGGGCGCGGACGTTGGAGCCTCGGTAGCATGACCGCCGACCGTCTCGCTCTCGGTCTTTTCGGCATCGGGGAAGATGACTGTATTTGTTTCGGGGGAGAAATGTTCCGCCCCCTCAAGATCTGCGCTTTCAAGCGCGCTGTCAAGCTCGGTAACAAGCTCAAGATCGTTTTCCGACGAGCATGATGCAAGCGGAATAAGTATTAAAGAAAGTATCAAAAGGTATTGAAAGAGAAAAAGTATTTTTTTCATAAAAACTCCAATCTGCGCTGTTCTGCATTTTTCGCAAAATTTCGCAATACGTTTGATGTATTCGGCCAAGGCCGAGGTGTCTGCAAACCCTAAAAAAATTATAACAGCCGAATATTCATGTGTCAATGAAAAGCGTGCGACGAAATGCGCGCCGTATCGTCAAAAAAACATTTAAAGAGCATACGCTTTGACACGTATAATCAGAAAACACAAAAATATTTCGAGCGACATGATTCGACAATTAAAAAAATATTGATAAATTATTGACAAAGCAAAAAAAACATGGTAAAATAAAGCATTAAAGCATATCGGAGGCAAAATTTATGGCAAAAAATATTATTACGATAAGCCGTGAGTTTGGAAGCGGCGGCAGAACCGTTGGCAAAATGATCGCAGAGAAGCTTGGCTATAAGTTCTACGATTCCGATATAATCGATCGCGTCGTTGCCGAGAGCGGGCTTTCAAAGGAGATAGTTGAAAAGTACGACGAGTACGCAACGCACAAGAGAAGCTTTCTTTATTCGATAGCTATTAACGCTTCAACGTCGGGAGTTGACCCGTACCACGGAATGTCCTTTGCAAATCAGGTGCAGATCGCTCAGATAAAGGTTATCAATGAGATCGCAAGAGAGGGAAAATGCGTTATTATAGGCCGCGGAGCGGACTATATCCTTCGAGACAGAGATGACGTCCTCAACGTTTTCATCTATGCCGATATGAAGTATAAGGCCGAGAGAGTTTTGTCCCTTTACGGCGCTAATGAAAAAAAGATTGAGGACAGAATCAGGGATAAGGACACAAAGAGAAAGGTGTTCTACCGCTCGTTTACGATGAGAGAGTGGGGAGTATATACAAATTATAACCTCATGCTTGACAGTGGAGTGATAGGCATTGAGCGCTGCGCGGACATCGTTTGCGACGTGGCGCAGGCAGATTAATGAATAAAAAAGTCGGTCCGCGGCCAATATAAGCCGCGGATCAATTTTTTATTTAAAAAATATACATATTTTTTAAATAAATCCTTGACAAGATGGCGCGGAAGTGGTATAATGAAATCACTTTATTAAGATAAAGCGTCGAATCGCGTTTTATCTTTAAAATCAAAAGAAAACGGAGATTTTTATCATGAAAAAGATTCTCAGCCTTGTGTTGATAGCAGTATTGCTTATCTCCACATTCTCATTCATTTCTTGCGAAAAGACCAAATATACAGTCGGTATCGTTCAGCTCGTTCAGCACGAGGCTCTTGATGCCGCAACCCAGGGCTTTATTGATGCGCTCAAGGCGGAGCTCGGCGAGGAAAATGTAACATTCCTCAACGAGAATGCAAGCGGCGAGGCTAACGTGTGTACCACAATAGTTAATGACTTCGTCAGCAAAAAGGTTGACCTTATCATGGCAAACGCAACTCCCGCTCTCCAGGCGGCGGCTAACGGCACGACCGATATCCCTGTTCTCGGAACCTCAATTACAGAGTATGGCGTTGCACTTAATATCAGCAATTTCAACGGTCTTGTTGGCGGTAACGTATCGGGAACAAGCGACCTTGCTCCTCTCGATCAGCAGGCAAAGATGCTCGTTGATCTCTATCCTGAGGCAGAGAAGATTGCTCTTCTTTACTGCAAGGCAGAGCCCAACTCCAAGTACCAGGTCGAGGAGATTAAAAGACAGCTTGTTTCCCTTGGTATCTCCGAGGCAAATATTGCTGATTACGCGTTCACTGATTCCAACGACGTAAGCACACAGGCTGCGGCTGCATCCCAGTATGCTGACGTGATCTATATTCCCACAGACAACACAGCTGCAAGCTGCGCAGAAACGATCGGTGGAGTTATCGGTAACACTCCTGTTATTGCAGGCGAAGATGGTATCTGCTCCGGATGCGGCGTAGCAACTCTTTCCATCAGCTACTATGATCTCGGCGTGGCAACGGGTAAGATGGCGGCTAAGATCCTCAAGGGTGAGGCTCAGATTGAGGAAATGCCCATCGAGTATGCCGCAACATTTACCAAGAAGTATAATGCCAAGAGATGCGAGGAGCTTGGAGTAGACGTTGAGGCTCTTAAGGCTCAGGGCTACGTAGCAATCGGCGAATAATTGAAATAAATAATAGCTTTAACTGCTTGCGGTGCGTTTTCGTGCCGCAAGCATTGGGTTTTTAATGGGATGCCGTTAAAAGCCCGCGGCGAAAGGAAAAACAAATGGAAATGATAATGAATTGGGTCAACACGCTTCCCGGAGCTGTTGGACAGGGATTGGTCTGGGGCCTTATGGCAATTGGCCTTTATATTACCTTTAAGGTGCTTGACTTGGCCGACCTTACCGTTGACGGCTCGATATGTACCGGTGCGGCAGTATGTACCATATTGCTTACAAACGGCGTAAATATCTATCTTGCAATGCTTGCAGCTCTTGTTGCGGGAATGCTTGCGGGTCTTGCTACGGGGCTTTTGCATACACTTTTGGGTATACCCGCCATTCTCGCGGGAATTTTAACTCAGCTTATGCTCTGGTCGGTTAATCTTATTGTAATGAGCGGCAGAGCAAACGTTGCTATCTCCAGATTTGAATATGGCGACAAGGTGCTTATCAGCGCGGGAAGTTCTAACATATGGACAACTCTTGCAATTCTTGCGGCTGTCTGCGCGATAGTTATAGCCTTGCTCTATTGGTTCTTTGGAACAGAGATGGGTATGTCTCTCCGCAGCACGGGATGTAATCTTGAAATGAGCCGCGCGCAGGGAATCAACACTAACTTTACAAAGGTATTCGGACTCGCGCTTTCTAACGGTGTGGTTGCATTCGCGGGCTCGCTCCTTGCACAGCAGCAGGGCGCGGCTGATATCAACATGGGTCGTGGAGCTATCGTTATCGGTCTTGCGGCGGTCATCGTCGGTGAGGCGCTCTTCCAGAAGAAGACAACTAACTTTGCGATAAGACTTATCTTCGTTGTTTGCGGAGCTATTATCTATTGGCTCGTGTTCCAGACCGTCGTATTTCTGGGCCTTCCCAGTGAGTATCTGAAGATGCTCTCCGCACTCGTGGTTGCGCTCTTCCTCGGAGTTCCTTATATGAAGAAATACGTTGTCAAGAAGAAAAAGAACAAGAAGGAGGCCTCTACAAATGCTTGAGATAAAGAACATTTATAAGACCTTCAACGAGGGAACCATCAACGAGAAAAAGGTGTTTGAGGGACTTTCCCTGAAGCTTGAGGACGGAGATTTCGTTACCGTTATCGGCGGCAACGGCGCGGGTAAATCCACAATGCTCAACATCGTTGCGGGAGCATATCCCGTTGACGAGGGACAGATAATAATTGACGGCGAGGACGTAACAAGGCTCCCCGAATATAAGAGGGCGTCCTTTATCGGTCGCGTATTCCAGGACCCCAGAATGGGAACCGCTTCGGATATGTGGGTAGAGGAGAATATGTCGGTTGCTGACAGCCGCGGACACAATCGCGGAGTCCGTTGGGCGATTAGAGGAAAGGACAGAGAGAGATATCGCGAGCAGCTGAAGCTCCTTGATCTTGGACTTGAGGATAGACTTACAACCAAGATGGGACTTCTGTCGGGCGGACAAAGACAGGCGATTACGCTGCTCATGGCGGCGATGAAAAAGCCTAAGCTCTTGCTTCTTGACGAGCATACTGCGGCTCTTGACCCCAAGACCGCCGCAAAGGTGCTTGAGATAACCGATAAGCTTGTAAAGGAAAACAATCTTACCGCTCTTATGGTAACGCATAACATGCGTGACGCGATTGCTCACGGAAACCGTATCATTATGATGAACGCGGGCAAGATCGTGCTTGATATCAAGGGCGAGGAAAAGAAGAAGCTCACAGTTGAGACGCTTCTTGCTAAGTTTACCGAGGCAAGCGGAGCGGAGTTTGCAAACGACCGCGCGCTTTTGAGCTGATAAAAAAAGAAAAAACGGCTGATATCAGCCGTTTTTTTCTATATCGTTTAATAATTTTCGAATATTGTCATATACGTAAGTGGGCTTTGTTTCACTTGCCTTTAGGTCCTCAAGCGTGCCCTCGCCGCTAAGAACGAATACCGAGTCGATTCCCGCGTTAACGCCGCACGCTATGTCGGTGTATAGCCTGTCGCCTATCATAAGCGCGTCATCCTTGCAGTATCCCGTGCGTTCAAGCGCAAGATAGACCATGTCGGGCTGAGGCTTGCCGATAAATCTCGGTCTCTTTCCCGTGGCGCGGTAGAGCATCTCGCAAAAAGAGCCGCAATCGGGCACCGACCCGTACCATGTGGGGCAGACCCAATCGGGATTGGTAGCAATATAATCGACGTCATCGCGCAATATTATACAGGAGTCCTCAAGCTTTTTAAATGTAAGCTCCCAGTCGTTGGAGATGCAAAGGCAATCTATGCCGTCCTCAAGTGTATCCACGATAGGCAGTCCGACGTCGGAGAGCTGCTTTTTGAAGGACGCAGTTCCGAAGGCATAAATTTTTTTGTGCTTTTTTTCCTTGAGGTAGAAAACAGTCGCATCGGTAGAGGTCAGAAAATCATCGTCATCGGACTCTATACCAAGCCTTGCAAGCTTTTCTACGTATTTGTCGATTCCTTTTGAGGAATTGTTGGTCAAAAAAAGATATCTGCCGCCGCTTTTTCTTACGTACTTGAGAAAATCAAGCGTGCCGTCAAAAAGATCGTCATCAAGATAAATAGTCCCGTCCATGTCAAGCAAAAACAGGCGTTTGTTTTTTAGTTCACTCATAACTTATCCTTTGTTTGTGTGTTGTACTGAATATAATTATATATTAGTTGCAATTAGTTGTCAACAGTAAAATAAATAACGCCGTGCGGGCTTTGCCGCACGGCGTTATTTATCTTCTTTGAAACAGTGGGTTATTCCGTTTCCTTTAAAGCTTTTTAATTACTTCTGCATTCCTGCGAGCGCCTTTGTGAACTGGCTCTTCTTGTGAGCAGCGGCGTTCTTATGGATAATGCCCTTAGAAGCTGCAACGTCGATCTTCTTAACAGCAGACTTGTAAGCAGCCTGTGCGAGAGCAACGTCACCGGATGCAACTGCAGCGTTGTACTTCTTGATCTCGGTCTTCATGGAAGACTTGAACATCTTGTTCTGAAGAGTCTTCTTCTCTGTAACCTTAACGCGCTTCTTTGCGGATTTAATGTTCGGCATTTCTTATTCCTCCAATTAGATTTCACATTTCATGCACAGGTCGCCCTCCGCCTGAGAGGGTACATCGGGCATACCGCCGCATACTGATATATAATATCACAAACAAATCAAAATTGCAATAGGTTTTTAAAATTTTTTTGAAAATTTTTCAACTAAATTTGATAATCTCCGGGATTTTTGCGAGAATATCGGACGCCATAAGAGAATATTGCCCAAGCTCCTTGGCACAAAGGTCGCCTGCAAGCCCGTGAATATAGGCGCCGACCGCCGCACGATAGAGTGCAGGGGAGAGCGCACGCTTTTCCTCGTCTGTCCACTCGGCAAGAGTGTTGCGCGCGAGTAGCGCGCCGATAATGCCCGAAAGCACGTCACCCGCGCCTGCAGTTGCCATTCCGGGGTTTCCGCTTGTGTTGACGATGCAGTCCTTGCCGTCTGTTATAACGGTTCGGTGTCCCTTCAAAAGACAGACCACACCAAGCTTTTGCGCAAAGCTTATCGCTATGCTCTGCGGCGCGCCAAGTATTTCTGCGGAGTCCGCGCGACATAGCCTTGCCATTTCCCCTACGTGAGGAGTTATGACCGTGCGCGCGCCCTGCTTTTTGTCGATAATGCGCCAATAATCTCGGTTTTCGGCCATGAGATTGAGCCCGTCAGCGTCAATAACGAGGGGACATTTTATCTCTCGCAGAGTGTGCCGCAGTATCTTTCTCGCCATATCACTCTGTCCAAGCCCACAGCCGATTATAACGGCATCTGCGCGCTCGAGAGAGGCGGAAAGGCGGTGCAGTATCGGGGTTTCTTCCTCTTTTTCGGTGTCGTAGAGCGAGAATACCGCCTCCGGGAGTCTTGTTGCGAGAGATTCGTAGTTTTTTCTTTCCGTAAATATCTCTACTATCCCACTTCCTGTTCTGTATGCCGCCGCGGCAGAGAAATATGCCGCGCCGCACATGGCGCTTCCCGCGCCGCTGTAGCTTCCCGAGATGCAGAGAACGCGTCCCATATTATACTTGTGGGTGTCAGGGGCAAGGGGAGGGAAAAGAGCGGCAATATCCTCTTTTGAAATGATTAATTTGTTCATTTTGGTTCAACAAAGGTGGCTGATTCTATGATTATATCGTACATAGGCATGGTGCTGCCCTCTTCCAAAAAGTATTCGCAAGCCGCGATCTTGTCAACTACATCCATACCCGCCAGAACGTAGCCGAAGGACGCGTATCCGCCGTCGAGATGCGGGGAGGTCTGATGAACGATAAAGAACTGGGAGGAAGCGCTGTTGTAGTTATTGCTTCTTGCCATAGATATAACGCCGCGCACGTGCTTGAGGTTGTTTACAAATCCGTTAGCGATGAATTCTCCGGTGATGGTGTCGGCCTCTTTAATATTGACGATGGTGCCGTTTCCGTTAGGATTTTCCTCAACTATCAGTCCGCCGCCCTGGATCATAAAGTTTTCAATTATTCTGTGGAATATCGTTCCGCTGTAAAAGCCGCTCTTTACAAGCTTTTTGAAGTTTTCAACGGTCCCGGGAGCAATGTCCGATCTGAGAAGAATAACGATGCTGCCGTAGTCCTTTACCTTGATAAGCACGTAGTCGCTTTCCTTTTCGCTTGCAACAAAGTCCTCGACCTTCATGGAGTTGACCGCAAGAGAGACCTTCTCGGAGTCAACGGTGCTTCCGTAGCCGGTGTCAGCCTTCTTATAATCGAAGTATGCCTTACCTGATTTGGTTGCAGTGTTACTTTCGGCGTTCGTCTTGCTTGATTCGGCCTCGGTGTTGCCCTCGGTACATGCCGACACGAGCACGGTCATTGTACATAATGCCAATACAAGACAGATTACTCTTATAATCTTGTTCATGATATAAATCCTCGCTTTTTTTATACTTATAAAAATATTTTATCATTATACTCACCCTTTGTCAAGAATATTTTAAGTTGCGGGATATATTTGACTTTATTGACAATATAATATTTCAGGATGTAAACACAAGGGAGGGGACGGATATGGATACCGAGTACAGACGGGCGGCGAATATAACGGTGATCGTGGCAGGTATAATCGCGCTTAGTTGGTTGTTTTTTAAATATGCAATAGGAGCGCTCTCGCCGTTTATTATTGCAGCTATTATTGCCGCGCTTATTGCGCCTATATCAAAAAAGATAGCCGATAAGACCAAAATATCGAGAAAAGTATGTACCGCTGTCATACTGTTTGCGGCGTTTGCGGGTATATCAGCGCTCATGTATGCGGGAATATCGCGGCTTGTGCTGGAGCTTGGAAGGCTTTTGCAAAGGCTTTCGGAAAATCCGGAGATAATAGGAGAAACGCTTGACGGGATCCTTGACAAATTGACAGGGAACGGGAGTCATTTTTCCTTTCTGCAAAAGATATTTGAGTCGGAGGCACTGTCGGGCCTCGGAATAGATATAGATGCTGTGGTAAGAGATGCTGTCGCCGGTGCCGTGGCATCGTTGACCGCAGCGTTACCAAGCGCCGCGGTGAGTCTTGTCCGCGAGATTCCGTCTGCGCTTTTGTTTATTGTGGTATTGCTTATAGCCGCGTACTATTTTGCATCTGACGGAGGTAGCTTGTGGGGCGGGGTCAGATCGGTTTTGCCCGACAAATGGCAGAGCAAGCTCCCCCTGATTATTCAAAAGCTCAAAAAATCGCTTGCGGGGTATGTCAAGGCATATCTTCTTTTGATGCTTCTGACCTTTTGCGAGATGCTGATAGGACTTTCGATTCTGGGTGTGGAGTATGCGTTTATTATGGCAACAGTAATATCCGTTGTTGATATTTTGCCGATTTTGGGGACGGGAACAGTGCTTGTGCCTTGGGCAATTTTCTCTTTTTTGACATCAAGTACACCGCTTGGGGTAGGGCTTCTTGTTCTGTACGCCGTAACACTTGTGATAAGGCAGCTTGCGGAGCCGAAGATCGTTGGAGGGGCGATAGGGGTGCATCCGTTAGCCACGCTTGCCTCGGTCTATCTGGGACTTGAATTTCTCGGCTTTGCGGGAATATTTGCAGGTCCGATAATAGCTCTTGTTCTACGCGAGGTCTTTTCGGGCGCAAGCGCCCCCGCCGCTGATTCCCGCGATCTTATAAAAAAATAAAAAAAGCCTATCCCGATCGGGATAGGCTTTAGTTGTATCTTATTTTGCGTTCATCTTGAGGTAGGCGTTTATAAAGCCATCAATGTTTCCGTCCATAACAGACTGAATATTTCCTTCCTCGTAGCCTGTTCTCGTGTCCTTTGCGAGAGTGTAGGGCATAAACACGTAAGAGCGTATCTGCGCGCCCCACTCAATGTTGGTCTTGTTGCCCTGGATCTCCTCGATCGTCTCAAGTCGCTCGCGGAGCTTTATCTCCATAAGCTTTGCCTTGAGCATTTTAAGAGCGGTCTCCTTGTTCTGGAGCTGGCTTCGCTCGGTCTGGCAACCAACCACGATACCCGTGGGCTTATGCACGATACGGATAGCAGAGTCGGTCTTGTTGATGTGCTGACCTCCCGCGCCGGATGAGCGGTGCGCGGTTATATCAAGGTCCTCGTCGCGAAGGACCACGTTGTCTACGTTGTCGAATTCGGGCATTACCTCGATGGATGAGAAGGAGGTATGTCTGCGTCCCGCAGAGTCAAAGGGGGATACGCGGACAAGTCTGTGTACGCCGTTCTCGCTCTTGAGGTAGCCATAGGCATTGAGTCCCTCAACCATGATGGTGGCGGACTTAAGTCCCGCCTCGTCGCCGTCAAGCCAGTCGATGAGCTTTACCTTGAAGCCGGACTTCTCGGCATAGCGTGTTATCATGCGGTAGAGCATCTGCGCCCAGTCCTGAGCCTCTGTGCCGCCCGCGCCGGGGTGGAAGGAAACGATGGCATTATTCTTGTCGTACTCGCCGCAAAGAAGAACCGAGATGCGCTCCTTTTCCGCGATCGTTTCGATTGTCTCAAGCTCGCTTTCGACCTCCTCTACGAAGCTGTCGTCGTTCTCCTCAATTGCCATTTCGGCAAGAGCGATAGCATCCTCAAGACGTGTGCAGAGCTTTTCATACTCCTCGATAGTGTCCTGTGACTGCTTTATTTCCTGTGTTATTTTGTTTGCCGCATCGGGATTGCTCCAGAAATTCGGGTCAAGAGTTTGCGCCTCAAGCTCTGCGCATCTTGCCTTGAGGTCTGTTATTCTAAGCGCGTTTCCAAGCTCCTTTACGTCGTCACGCATATCTATGAGCTTGTGTCTTGCTTCTTCAAGTGCTATTATCATTTTGTTTATCTCCAATCCTTACTTGTATATTATTCATGCTTATGCGAGGGGATAAACGCTAAAGCTTTATTTTCATACCAAAAAATCCTTTTACATAATAATTCATCCTACATTTTACCACAAAAGAGAGAATTTTGCAAGAGGTTTTTTTATATTCTCGCAAAAGTGTATCGTGGAGCGGTGAGCGAGGAAAAATATCTTGACTTTTTTTAATAAAGGTTATATAATTATAATGACTAAATGTCGACTAAAAACAAG
Source organism: Eubacteriales bacterium (assembly GCA_045602385.1). Classification (GTDB taxonomy): domain Bacteria; phylum Bacillota; class Clostridia; order Oscillospirales; family CAG-272; genus SVTX01. The sequence goes on from JAZSBL010000050.1 coordinate 39,736, forward strand.
GAGGAAGTAATAATGCAGATCACAAGAGAATCCATAATCGGTGATATTCTCGACTATGACAGAGGAACGGCTCAGTTCTTCTTTGAGATAGGAATGCACTGCCTTGGCTGCCCCGCATCCCGCGGCGAATCTGTTGAGGAGGCTTGCGCAGTTCACGGAACAGACGCAGACGAGCTTGTCCGTAAGATCAACGAATATCTTGCAGCAAAGTAAGATAAATTAAGGTGTCATCTCGCCGCGCAGAGCGGTGAGATGACAAAAAACGAAAATAAAATTTTTACATAGAGAACTAAAAATGATACTTGATACACGACTTCGCGCGGCGGCCGATATGGTGCCGCGGGGTGCGCGTCTTGCCGACATCGGCTCGGACCACGCATATTTGCCAATCGCGTTATGCCTTGAGGGGAAAATTGAATATGCCCTCGCGTCCGACATCAATGAGGGTCCGGTCGCGTCCGCTCGCGCTAATATAGCGAAAAACCGACTTGGCGATAGGATAGAGGCGATACGCGCAGACGGACTTGACAAGGCGCGCGGCTTTGCTCCCGATTGCATCACGGTGCTTGGAATGGGTGGCGAGCTTATAGTTACTATTCTGGATCGTGCCGAGTGGGTGCGCGACGAGGGGATCACTCTCGTGCTTCAGCCCATGACGCATGCCGAGATATTGGCGGAATATCTTGCCGAAAAGGGCTTTTCTGTAATAGACGAGAATATCGTCTCGGTAGGCGAGCGCGACGACAGGATATACCGACTTATCAAGGCGAGATACGACGGCAAAAAACGCGATATAGGCCGCGTTGAGGCTCTTGTGGGTAAGATAAACCTTGAGCGACGCGACGAGGTCACAAAAAGATATATAGGCCGCATGACGGCGGTGCTGAATACGAAAAAAAGAGGCAAGGAGAGTGCATCACTTGATACAAGTGAGGAAATAGCGCTCATATCCGAGCTTGAGAAATATTTATAAGGATAAAGGAAAATGAAGGTATTTGAACTTTACGAAAAGCTTTGCGAGATAATACCCACCTCGCTCTCCTGCGCGTGGGACAGAGATGGACTTGAGTGCTGCCCGGAGCCCGAAAAGGAGGTAAGACGGGTGCTTATCTCTCTCGATATCACAAATGAGGTGATAGACGAGGCGATAGAGAATAACGTTGACGTTATCATCTCCCACCACCCTGTATTTTTCGGTGGGCTTGGCAATCTGAACGCGCTTACCTTTGACGGAGCGCGCGCGGTCAAGCTTGCGAAAAATAATATTGCAACTATGTCCTTCCATACGCGCCTTGACGCGCTTGCGGGCGGTGTCAACGATATTCTCGCTGAGAAGATCGGACTTGCCGATATAGAAACGGTGGGTGAGGAAAGGATTTGCCGCATAGGAAATCTTGAAGAGAAAATGAGCGCAGTTGAATATGCCAAGCTTGTAAAGAATGCGCTTTCCTACGGTGATGGTGAGCGTGAGGCGAGTGTGATTCTTGCGCCGGCGGACAGAGCTGTCAAGAGAGTTGCCCTTGTAGGCGGCTCGGGCGGTGACGATATTGCGCTTGCGGCGGCTAACGGAGCGGACACCTTTGTCACGGGTGAGCTTAAGTATCACCAGCTGCTTGCGGCAAGTGATTTCAAGGTCAACCTTATCACCGCGGGACATTTCTTTACCGAATACCCCGTGTGCGAGTTCCTTGAGAAAACGGTCAGGGAAATATGCCCCGAGGCAGAGATCAAAACAGTATTTTCAAACAAAATCATAGAGCTTTAAGACAGAGGAAAATAATATGATATACGCAGTAGCAAATCTTCACGGTAATTATTCGAAATTCAAGGAGCTTTTAAAGCTCATATCCTTCAAGGACAGCGATATAATGTACGTCCTCGGTGATATCGTCGATTTCGGCGAGGAGTCAATGGAGCTTGTGGGAGACCTGTCGGTCAGATATAACGTATATCCCATCGTAGGCGAGCACGACTATACGGCGGTAAAGATGCTTTCCGGCTTTGAGAAGATGCTCAAGAGCGGAGAGAACCCAGACAAGAAGTTTATCGCAAAGATGACCGAGTGGATGCAGAACGGCGGACAGACAACGCTTGAGGCCTTCCGCACGCTTGATGCAGAAATGAGAGAGGGAATTATAGACTACCTCTCCGATATGACACTCTATGAGGAGGTCAGAGCGGGCGGTAAGGATTACATACTTTGCCACGCGGGAATAGCCGGCTATAAGGAGGGAATCGACCTTGATAGCCTGAAGCCCGAGGCGTTCTTTACGGAGGCGCTTGACCTTACAAAGAAGTATTTTGACGATAAGACCATTGTCGTAGGACATAATCCCACAACAGAGGATAACGGAGGCAACGGCAAGATATTCTACGGTAACGGCTCGATAAATATCGACTGCGGCGAGGCTCGCGGCGGCACTGTAGCCTGCCTGCGACTTGACGACCTTAAGGAATATTACGTCTGATATGAAGAAAAACGATATAATCGAGCTTGATATAATCGACTTGAACAACCTCGGCTGCGGAGTTGGCAAGGCGGATGACGGAATGACTGTTTTCGTCAAGGGCGCGGTAACGGGCGACAGGGTCAGGGCGAAGATAATCAAGGTCGCATCAAGCTACGCGGTCGCAAGGCTGGAGAGCGTCTTGTCTGCATCCCCGGAGCGCTTTGACGGCACGGGAATGAGAAGGACCGAGTGTAAGGCCCCCATGTCCTGCGGCGGATGCGTGTATAGAAATATAAAGTACGAGCATGAGCTTGTCCTCAAGCGCGAGTACGTAAAGAACGCCTTTCGCAAGGCGGGCTTGCCCGACGTTGTCGTTGGGGAAACTGCGCATACGGGTAAGGTGACTTGTTACAGAAATAAAGGGCAGTATCCCGTCAGAGAGGTCGGCGGCAAGATCCGCGCGGGCTTTTTCGCCACGAAAACGCACGACCTTATCCCTTGTGACGATTGCTTGCTCCAACCAGCGATCTTTGGAGAAATAGTCGCATTCTGCATTGATTTTGCAGAGAAAAACCGCATCAAGGCATACGACGAGGAGAGCGGACGCGGTATTTTGCGCCATATTTACCTCCGAATTGCAGAAAAAACCGGCGAGATAATGGTCTGCCTCGTTATAAATTCGGACGGACTGAATTGCGCAGAGAAATTTGCGCGTGAGGTGATTGAGAGATTCCCGAGCGTCGCGTCGGTGATGCTCAATATAAACAAGAAGAATACAAACGTCATTTTAGGCGAAAAATTCATCTGCATCGGTGGCAGAGAATATATAATAGACGAGCTTTGCGGCCTTAAATTCAAGATCTCGGCAGGCTCGTTCTATCAGGTCAACCGCGAGGGCGCGGAGCTGCTTTACGGCTTGGCTCGCGATCGCGCAGACCTTACGGGCAAGGAGATACTTGCCGACCTTTATTGCGGTGCGGGAACGATAGGGCTTTCAATGGCAAGCCGCGCTTCACGGCTCGTCGGAATAGAGATAGTTGACGAGGCAGTAGCGTGCGCAAAGGAGAACGCCGCGCTCAACGGTATTGAAAACGCATATTTCTTCTGCGGTGACGCGAGCGATACAAGAGGACTTTTGGCAAACGCCAAGGACACCTTGGGCGATTTCTGCCCTGATGTCGTAGTCATCGACCCGCCTCGACGCGGAACGACCGAGGAGCTTATCGACTACCTTGACTCCCTCGGAGTTAACAAGATAGTATACGTCTCCTGTAATCCCGACACATTGGCAAGAGATTGCAAATGGTTTGCCCAAAGAGGCTACAAAACAGGTGAAGTAACGCCTGTTGATTTGTTTCCCGGAACGGGACATGTTGAGTCCGTCGTTTGTCTCTCACGAAAATAAGCGATTTTGACCCCTAAAATGGCACTTTTTCGGCATTTTAAGCGGTTTTTGAGCCAAAAAAAAACGATGTTCGAAATCGAAACACCTCAATTTAATTTGGGACAAATGATGATTTCGAGCAAAACTCAAAACTCCTATTTACAGCAGTACGAGTTAACATATCGAACAAAAAACGGCAATTTACTGACCAAAATCATCTATTTTCCTTGAACATCATAAAAATTACAAGGTTCTATAAGGTTGATATGTTTCCCCGTACCAATTAATTGGATTCCACGAAACAAGTATAAGTATTTTGGAGGCAACAAAAATGAAAAAGTTAGTAGTTTTGTGCTTGACCGTAGTTTTGTGCTTAGGCTGTCTTGCGTCGTGCAAGATTTTCGGAACTCATTCCATAAGCTATTCGGACAGTGAAACGGAAAGACTTTTGATGGACGGCTATGCACCGACCAAGGCAAGCCCCGGTGATACCGTAGTGCTTCGCACCGGTCCGATCATGGATGCTGACCTTGAATTCTATGCTAACGGTGTAAAGTGCACTCAGACTCACGCCGATTCCGACTATTGGGAATACGTTTTTACAATGCCCGATGAGGACGTAGTAATAACAAGCGATATTATCGGCGGATTTGAACCTAAGGAATGCCTTAACCACATTGATGAAAACAATGATGGCATTTGTGATGATTGCGGTCATAAGCATACTATCACATATGTTTCCGCTGGCGAATCGGGACATTTTGAAAATTATACGTGCGGATGCCCCCACGACCACGGAGCTGTACCGCATTACGATGAAGATATTGATCTCATCTGCGATGCTTGCGGATATGATATGAACGAGGATTACCCACCCCTCGTAGACACCACTATTCCTCTGCGTAATCTGACAAGATGTGAGTGGCTTAATGAATTGACTGCTGAGGATATTGCAGAAATAAAGATAATCGGCGAAGCTGTGGGCGTTGCTCCAGGCAATCTCAAAAACGTTTCAAGCTCCACCGATGAAGCAGTAATCGCAAGAATTTTTGAAGAATATTATCAGCTTGATACAAGACCTATTTCAAAAATGGAAGGTCAGATCGACGGCGGTAGCGGTGTTACGGTAAAATTTATTTTGAAGAACGGAACTGCAAAGGAGCTGTATATCAACAACGGAAATTACCTTGATACAAACGGCGATTACTTTGAACTGCTTTCCACTCCGAAATTCAAGGATACCGACAACGCAACAAGTGCTTACGGATTTATTACCTATCTCGGCATAGGAACGGTCTATAACAAGGACAACAATTCCGTATGTGAAATTCCCATAGACGAGCTTGAATTTGTTGCTTTTGATGGCAATTTGCCTGCCGTTATTACAGGTTATTACTATACCGTAGATACCGAGTTTGGAACTCTGTGGTTTACATATAATAGCGAAATATTCTTTGTAAGATTTGACGGAGAAGATAACTATACAGAATCTTATCAGCTCGTCGGCAAAAATCTTGATGAATTGATTGCTGAATACAGGGTTACTGAATGATTTTGGGGGACGAAGTTATGAAAAAAATCGTATCACTTGTAGCCATCTTGGCAGTATTCGCTATGCTTCTTGTTGGCTGTGCCGGAAAATTCGATATGGATAAGAGTATCGAGCAGCTCAAGGAAAAGGGCTTGACCGAAGGTATGTGCTACATCACAGAGGAAGAATGCGAACGTGCAACCTCGCTTACAAACAGTGAAATTGCGTTTATGGGCGGCGAATTCACCGTTGAGATCGTTAAGCAATACGGCTTGATTGAAAACGGCGACTATTCCAAGTCTTGTACGTTTATCACATTCGCTACCGAAGAACAGGCAACCAATTTTGCAGAATTGAACATTGAATATTTTGCAAAGGGCGAGAACTCTAATAATTGGAAAATAGCACGTGACGGCTGTGTAGTTGTAATGACTAACCTTGACGTTGCGATGGATATTATCAATCTTGAATTTGAGTAATATAACTACTCACAAATTAAAATTAAGTCTGTCAAAATAGGGACAAATAATGATTTCCACCTATGGTTTTGAGACCTTTTGGAGTCCCCACCCATGTGGAAAGTGTGGTTTGCCTGACAGGAGGAGTCTGAAAATGAACAGATCAAACAAAAAAGCCATTGCTATTATATTAGGGCTGGTCTTTGTTTTCTTTGGACTATTACATATTTACTGGCCGATACACATGATTTTAGAGGATGTCAAGGCGGGAACGGTAAAGGGAACGGGAATAGATCTTGCGGTTTTGTATCCTTGGGGAATAGAGCTGCTTTCGGCGCCATTCGCGCTTGCAGAGTTGCTGTATTTTATCATATTCAGAAAGGTAAAGTATCTCAACGTGTTCAATTTGGTTGCCTTCGGCGCATACATCCTTCAGGTCGCGCTGTTTAACGTTTTGCTGTTTTTGAGTTAAGATATCGGTAAAAAATAATGAAAAGAACAATGATCGACGCACTGCCCGCGTCAGTGCCGCAATCTGCGGCGAGCCTTGCGCGCGGCGCGAAAATATACGACAGTTCATGTTCGCCCGAAGCGAGGGTGTATTTTATAGACCGCGAGGGCGGATATTATTTAAAGCGCGCCGAGGTCGGCACGCTTGAACGCGAGGCGATAATGACCGAGTATTTCCATAAAAAGGGCTTGGGTACACGAGTTCTCGACTATACATCGACCCACGAATACGACTGGTTCTTGACAGAGCGTGTCGCGGGCGAGGATTGCACGCACAAGCTCTATATGGGTGACCCCAAGCGACTCTGCGATCTGCTTGCAAGAGAGCTGCGAATTTTGCATGAGACCGACTTTTCGGACTGCCCCGTGCAGGACAGAGTCGGCGAGTATATCGCGCTTGCAGAGCGAAATTACGCCACAGGGAACTATGATACCGAGCATTTTCCCGACAGCTTCGGTTACCGCTCGGCAGAGGAGGCTTACGCCGCTCTGCAAGCGGGCAAGGATTCGCTTAAAAATGAGGTGCTGATTCACGGTGATTACTGCCTTCCAAACGTAATGCTTGATAATTGGAGATTTTCCGGCTTTATTGACCTTGGAAACGGAGGTGTCGGAGACCGACATATAGATCTTTTTTGGGGCGCATGGACACTTGAATTCAACCTCGGCACAAATCAATACCGAGAAAGGTTTTTTGATGCCTACGGCAGAGATAAAATTGACGAAAACAAACTGAAAACAATTGCTGCGGCAGAGGTTTTTGGGTAAACGAATTATTATTTTGACAGAAGGGGAAAGATATGTACAGAATAGGTATAGATCTCGGCGGCACGAATATCGCCGCGGCGATAGTCAACGAGGAATTTATGATAGTTAAGAAAAAGAGCATTCCCACGGGCGCGGAGCGTGACACAAAATACATAATGGACGACATGGCGGAGCTTTGCCGCTCGGTGTGCTCCGACGCGGGTATTCCGCTCGATGAGATAGATGCGATAGGAATCGCGTCTCCCGGTGTCGCAAATCACACCGACGGAATAATCGAATACGCCAACAATCTTCCGTTTAAGCGTTTCCATATATGCGGAGAGCTTTCCGCGCGCCTTGGCGTTAAGAACGTACACGTTGAGAACGACGCGAACGCTGCGGCTTGGGGCGAGGCAATCGCAGGAGCGGCAAGAGGAACGCGCAACTCTGTAATGATAACACTGGGCACAGGTGTTGGCGGCGGAGTTATTATTGACGGCAAGGTCTTTTCCGGATTTAACTATGCCGGCGCGGAGCTTGGTCACGTTGTAATTGAGCTGGGCGGCAGACCCTGCAGCTGTGGCAGACGGGGATGCTGGGAGGCGTATAGCTCTGCGACTGCACTTATCAAAATGACGGCGGATAAGCTCGAGGAATGCAAGGAAAAGGGCAGAGCCACCCTTATGTCAGATGTTGCCGGAGAGTCGGGCAAAATATCGGGTATAACGGCGTTTATGGCTTATGATGGCGGCGACATCGCGGCGAAGGAGGTAATTGATACGTATATTACCTACCTCGCTACGGGAATCGTAAATATGATCAACATTTTCCAGCCCGAAGTACTATCTATAGGCGGCGGAATTTCAGGCGAGGGGCAAAGGCTCCTTGATATGCTGACACCTCAGATCAAGAGTGAGCAGTACGGTACAGACTTTGTTGAAAACACAAGAGTTTGTATTGCCGAGCTTGGTAACGACGCGGGAATCATCGGCGCGGCGTTCCTCGGTATTTAAAAAGCATAAAAAAGCCACGAGTATACCTCGTGGCTTTTTCTGTGTATTATGTATGTTTTTCTTCTTCTGCGGTGGCACGCTTGGCTTCCTTTTCTGCCGTTCTTGCGGCCTTCTTTTTTTCTATCTTGCGAAGCGCGTCCTCTGTAAAATGATCCTGACATTCGGGGCATTTGAACTCATACCAGATAAACTTTACCTTCTCGCCAAGGGGGTGACCTGCGGCGGTAAAATTAAATTTCGCCGCCTCCTCGGTATTCGCCTTGACGGTCTTTTTCATCTTGACCACCTTAAGCTGCGCGGAGCAGTTGGGGCAGGCATGCTTTTTGATTCTCAAATAATAGACGCTTCCGCTGTCCTTTTTTACGGCTTTTACCATTATTTTTCTCCGTTTCCGCCCGAATTCTCGGTAAATTTCTTTATAGCCTCAAAGGACTCCTCACTGATGCAATGCTCAATGCGGCATGCATCCTCTGCGGCTGTGTCGCTGTCAACTCCAAGTGATTCAAGAAAGCTTGAGAGCAGAGTGTGTCTTTCGTACATGCTCTCGGCTATCTCAAGTCCCTTTGCGGTAAGGGCTATATGACCCGACTGGTCGATCGTAATAAGGGCTTCCTTTTTCAGTATTCCCATGGCTCGGCTGACGCTTGGCTTTGAGTATCCCATGTGCTCGCATACGTCGATAGCTCGCACAAGGCTTTTCTCGCGTGAGAGAACCAATATAGTCTCAAGATACATCTGTCCCGATTCCTGAATGCGCACGAAAACACCCCCTTACCTTATCTTATACGATAAGTATAACACAAACCGAAAACATTTTCAAGTGATTTTTGAAAAAGGGAAAAAATACGGAAAAAATATATTGACTTTCATTTTTTCTTATGGTATAATTACTTGTAAATCAAAATATTTGCGGAGGTCTATTATGAAACACATTAAGACAATTAACACAAAGAACCTTTGTGACAGCGCAAAGAACGGCGGCTGCGGCGAGTGCCAGACATCCTGCCAGTCCGCATGCAAGACAAGCTGCGGTATTGCTAATCAGCAGTGCGAGAATACAAAGAAGTAATTCTTTAGAATAAAACGCCGCCGAGTCCGGCGGCGTTTTATCTTATTTGTGAGGTAGAAAATGATACATCAGTATAAACTTGGAGAATATAATATAGTTCTTGATACCTGCTCCGGCTCGGTCCACGCTGTAGACGAGGTCGCATATGAGGTAATTGCGCTCTTTGAGGGCAATAGCCGTGACGAGGTGCTTTCCAAGGTAGGAGAAATGTTCTCCGATAGAGAAGATATAACAGCCCTTGATATAGAGGAGTGCTACGATCAGGTAGCTGAGCTTGTGGGAGAGGGTAAGCTTTTCGCACCCGATAACTTTGCGCCTATGGCGGGCAAGCTCAAAGAGAAGACCGCAGGCGTAGTCAAGGCACTTTGTCTACATATAGCCCACACCTGTAACCTTAATTGCTCCTATTGCTTTGCAAGTCAGGGCAAATACCACGGTGACAGAGCGATAATGAGCTTTGAGGTGGGTAAGCGCGCGCTTGATTTTCTTATCGAAAATTCGGGAACAAGGCGTAATCTCGAGGTGGACTTCTTCGGTGGAGAGCCGCTTATGAACTTCCAGGTAGTTAAGGACCTTGTCGCATACGCAAGAAGTATCGAAAAGGAGAAGGGAAAGAACTTCCGCTTCACCCTTACCACAAACGGCGTGCTTATAGACGACGATGTAATAGATTTTGCCAACCGCGAGTGCGCAAACGTAGTCTTGAGCCTTGACGGTAGACGCGAGATACACGACCGCTTCCGCGTTGACTACGCGGGCAACGGTAGCTTTGACCGCATCGTGCCTAAGTTCCAAAAGCTCGTAGAGGCGCGCGGCGGAAAGAATTACTATATGCGCGGCACGTTCACGCATGCAAACCCCGACTTTTTGGAGGATATCAAGGTCATGCTTGACCTTGGATTTAACGAGCTGAGCATGGAGCCTGTCGTCTGCGCCCCCGGCGATCCCTCGGAGCTTACGGCTGAGGATATGGAGATAGTCAAGAAGCAGTATGAGGATCTTGCGTTCCTTATGCTAAAGAAGGACAGAGAGGGCAAGCCCTTCACCTTCTATCACTATATGATAGACCTGACTGGCGGTCCTTGTATCTATAAGAGGATCTCGGGCTGCGGCTCGGGCACCGAGTACATGGCGGTCACGCCTTGGGGAGACCTCTACCCCTGCCACCAGTTCGTTGGCGAGGAGAAGTTTAAGCTCGGCAACATCTGGGACGGTGTCACGAACAAAGAGGCTCAGGGACAATTTGCGGCATGCAACGTCTACGCACACCCCGAATGCCGTGATTGCTGGGCAAGACTTTATTGCTCGGGCGGATGCGCGGCAAACGCGTACCACTCCACAGGCTCGGTTACGGGCGTATATAAGAATGGCTGCGAGCTGTTCAAAAAGAGAATGGAGTGCGCGATCATGGTCGCGGTAGACCGTGCGACGAGAGACGAATGAAAACTCCCATCTGTGATTTTGTAAAGAAATACAAGGATAGCGGTGCCGTAAGGCTTCATATGCCCGGACATAAGGGCAGGGAGCTTATAGGCGGCGAGAGCCTTGATATTACCGAAATATCGGGCGCAGACAGCCTTTACGAGGCATCTGGGATAATCTGCGAGAGTGAGAGCTATGCCTCGGAGCTTTTCGGTTGCGATACCTATTACTCAACCGAGGGCTCGTCGCAGGTTATACGAGCTATGACATACCTTATTTGCTTGCACGCGAGAGAAAAGGGAGAGAGTGTGAAGATATTGGCGGCAAGAAATTGCCACAAGACCTTTGTGTCTGCCGCCGCGTTGCTTGATTTTGACGTTGAGTGGATAGAGAACGAAAACGAAAGCTACCTTTCCTCATCGGTGGATGCAGACGGACTTGACAGACACCTGTCACAGATAAATGAAAAGCCCACCGCGGTATATATTACAAGTCCCGACTATCTCGGAAATATAGCAGACGTCAAGGCCATAGCCGATGTCTGCCATAGCCACGGCGTGCTTTTGTGCGTTGACAATGCCCACGGAGCATACCTGCGCTTTTTAAATGAATCAAGACACCCGATAGACCTCGGTGCGGATATATGCTGCGATTCTGCGCATAAAACGCTACCCGTGCTTACGGGCGGAGCTTATATGCATATATCTGGCAATGCTCCAAAGTCGTTTGCGGAAAACGCAAAGGACGCGCTGTCACTGTTTGGCTCAACAAGCCCGTCATACCTTATTTTACAGTCGCTGGACGGGGCAAATGAGTATATGGCGGACAGTTACCGCGAAAGGCTGACAAGCCTTACAGGCAAAATTTCAGCCCTTGCAGAGAGGCTTTGCAATGCGGGATACAGCCTTTACGGCGACGAGCCTACAAAGCTTACGGTAAAGGCGAAAAAATACGGATATACCGGCACGGAGCTTGCAGAGATTCTTTTGGAAAAGGGAATAGTCTGCGAATTCTCCGACCCCGACTATCTCGTTCTGATGCTCACCCCCGAAATCAGTGACGGAGAGCTTCAAAGGCTTGAGACCGCGCTTTTGTCTATCAAAAGTCTTCCCGAAATAGCGGTTCAGCCCCCCCGCCGCGCCGCTTTTGAAAGAAAAATGAGCATAAGAGAGGCAACTCTTTCGCCCTGTGAGATACTTTCGGTAGAGGAGTGCGAGGGAAGAGTGCTTGCGCGCCTTGGTGTGTCCTGCCCCCCCGCGGTACCGATTGCGGTTTCGGGAGAAATCATAACCCGTGAAATGATAGATTGCTTCAAATATTACGGAATAGATAAAATTTCGGTTGTAAAATAAAGAAAAAAGGAGCGTAAAGCTCCTTTTTTCTATTCAAACGACATTTCGTTAAATGCCGTGCTGTTGATATCCCGTATCCGTTCAAACATTATCCTACGCTTATCCTTGAGAATGATCGCGCCATCAATTCTATCTATCAGCTTGAGGTGTCCGTAGGCGGTGTCGTATCTGCCGCCGCTTTTTCTTTCGTCGGGAATGAAATAGGTTATCTCAACGTAAGGATGCTCGGCCTCAAGATCCGAGAGGATCCGAAGCTTTTTGTCAATAAGAGCGGTATGCTCCTCGCTTGCCGCGTCCTCGGAGTCGGTCAATCGCGCGGTCTCCTCAACCATGGCGTCGTAGCCGGTCAAAGCGGCAAAGGGAGCGAATTGCGCCGCGCGGTCGCGTATCGGCATCCGCTGTCTTGTTGGAGAGGTGTGATGAGGCAAATTTATTATATTATTGTATTTTTCGGTACTCATTTTGCCCCCCCTTAAGCCTTGTGACCGCCGACCTGACGGTTTCGCTCCATGGCGGTCGCGCCCTCCTCGAGATTCATGCCCTTGACGATGGCGTTCTTGCCGTGTTTTTTCTTTATATCTATTAAGGTTCTTTGAACCTTCTTTTCTTTTTCCTCGGCGCGTTTTTCGGCCTGTACCTTGTCGTCGCTTCGGTCTAAAATGTCAAGAAATGACATCTGTTGCGGCCCGTCCGGATTAAGCTCCGCGCCCTCACGGACGACCTTGTTTGCCACCACGTTTATGCGGCGCACCAACAGGTCTGGATTGATTATTCTGTCGTAAAGCTCTGTCACGGCGGCAAGGATCGCGCTTGTGGACGAGGTCTTTTTCTTTAGATTTTGTGTTCCGTGTGAGTGCTTGGGAATGTGCCGGCCGTATCGGTCGATCACCACCTCACCCGAATATTTCTCGGATATTTCGGTACTGGTAAGATTTTCTACGTCATACCCGATTGTCAAAACAATCTGATCGGTAACGAGTCCCTTTTCAACAAGATCAAGGACGAGCAGATCGGTCATCTCTCTGACTACCAGCCGCGCCTTGTCGGCGGTGTAGGGAACAGTTAGGACCTGACCGGAGCTTATACTATTGGTTGCGGGTTTGTATTCCTTGACGTCTGCTATCGTTGTCGGCTCATAGCCCCATGCGTGGTCGATCAGCAGCTCCGCGTTGACACCGAACAGCTTGTAAAGCAGATCCTCGGAGTAATAGCTGCCCGCCTCGCCGACAGAGCAGAGGGCAACCTCTCCCATGGTGTAAATGCCGACGTCATTGAGCTTAGTCGCATATCCGTGTCCGACTCGCCAGAAATCGGTAAGAGGGCGGTGATCCCATAGCTCCATGCGATATGAATACTCGTCAAGCTCGGCTATCCTCACGCCGTTTTTGTCAGGCTGCATTTTCTTTGCCATGATATCCATGGCGATCTTTGCCAGGTACATATTCGTGCCTATTCCCGCGGTCGCGGTTATACCGGTTTCTTTTAATACGTCCTTTATCATTTTCATAGCGAACTCTCGCCCGCTGATTTTAAGGGCAGGGAGGTAAGCTGTCGCATCTATGAATACCTCGTCTATCGAGTAGGCAAAGATGTCCTCGTGGGAAACGTGGCGGAGATAAATATCGTATATCTGTGAGCTTACCGCCATGTAGTGAGCCATTCTCGGAGGCGCGACAATGTAGTCGAGCTTAAGCTCGGGATCGTTTTTTAGCATGACGTCGTCAAACGATGTTCCCATGAATTCACCGAAAGGAGTGTTTCTGCGCCGGTTGGCATTCACCTCGCGCACCTTTGATATGACTTCAAAAAGACGCGAGCGACCCGAGAGTCCGTAAGCCTTCATGGGCGGCGTAACGGCAAGACAAACGGTCTTTTCAGTCCTCGATTTGTCCGCCACAACGAGATTGGTGCGCATGGGATCAAGTCCGCGCGCAACACACTCCACCGAGGCGTAAAATGACTTTAAATCTATACAAATGTAAGTTTTTTCTCCCATGTCGGCTCCTTTCTCGCTTTTGACGCTGTAATTAACACGCAAGCGTATATACGTATATATTCTATCATTAGAACGTATGTTTGTCAATAGACAAGATAACAAAACCGTGTCATATCAAAAAAGTGCCAAATTTGTGAGTTTTACTCTTGACAAAGCTCCTTTTGTATGGTATAATACCAAAGCGCGGTTTAGAAAGCTGTGAAAAAGGCAAACACGCGGCTTTGGACTATAATTAGCCCACGCACCAAGCTTGACGATAGGCTTTTTATAGCCTGTTAGCGCATTATATTTACACTCGGAGGCATATCGAAGCGGTCATAATGGGGGAGCGAGCAAAAAACGATTGAGTATCGTTTTTGCGAAGCGAGTATCAAAAATAAGGAGAGCGCAAGCCAAGCGGCGAAGCGCACGACTATATTTTTGATATGGGCACGAGTCTTGAAAATTTGCAGTCGCGAGTTTCTGCAAAGTGCCAAAAAGCCTTGACGTGCCTGACATTTCTACCCTTTCGACAGTGCAGAAAATTATTCCTTCTAAAACTTTTTCTAAAAAATTCGCAAATCTAAAAACTTAATAATCTTATACGGAGAGGTATCGAAGTGGTCATAACGAGGCGGTCTTGAAAACCGTTTGGGGGCAACCCCACAAGGGTTCGAATCCCTTCCTCTCCGCCAAAATAGCGGCTAAAAACCGCGTTTAGCCGCAAGGTTTTTCCTTGCGGCTACTTTGCTTTAGGAGGAAATAATGGCACACAACAAAAGACGAGTAGCACAGAAGATAATGGAAGAAAAATCGCTTGTTTTGGCACGTGAACAACTTCCAGAAGAATGGGTAATTCATGAATATGCACCTGATTATGGAATCGATTTTGTTGTAGAAACTTTTGATTTCATAGATCAAAAGCGAGAGGTTGCGGAAACCTTAGGTGAGTTTTTCTTTGTACAGATGAAGTCAGTTAAAAAAGCGGAAAAAACGTCTATTAAAGTTTTCGAACGCAATAATGTTGAAAAAACACTTGTAAAAATCGACGGTGAATTTGCCGATATTGATGTCATCAAATATTCTATAGATGTTGATGAGTTGCACACGATTATGAGTATGGGATGTGCTGTTCCTACCGTTCTGTTTCTTGCGGATTTGTCCGAGGAAAAAATATACTTTGTATGTTTAAATGATTATATAGAAAAAATATTATTACCTCAATCACAAAAATTGCAAAATACCAGATCGGTTACAATATATATTCCAACCAGTAACATTATTACTTCTTCAAAAGTTATATGCCACCTTACCTTTCTTGCGAGAAGGTCGAAACTTTTTGGTGCATTTAATAAATTTAATTACCAACGAAACGAGCTTAGATTTTGTTCTTCACCTGAATTGATTCTTAGGTTCATTTCTATAATAAAAGAGTATGATTTTTGGGACACAAAGGTTGTATGGCCTCCACTTGAAGGAATGTACAACACTCTTCTCGAAATAGAGTCTTTCTTTTCTTCTAATGATTTAGAAGAAAAGTTGCGAATATTAGAGAGTAGAGGATTTTCTAATAATATAATAAAAAATTTTGTTGATGATACAGATTCAACAACTATGTTGAATGATATTATTGATATATACACCAATCATTGTGTTTTTCCGTATTGGGACAAGTTATGTAATTTGGGAAACATATATGAGGAAATATGTAAAGAATGGTTTCTCCCTACTTATTTTTGGAGCGAGTGTTACTGATATTCGTTTCAATGTAATTGAAAATTATTTTTTTATGCCACTCTGATTTTTGCGTATTTCTGAACGCCTTATCGGTGGCGAGGTAGTTAATGATGCT
>JAZSBL010000051.1:0-3066 GCA_045602385.1 Eubacteriales bacterium
TAATACAGTCACAAAATCAAAAACAAACACAGAGAGGTAATTTATAATGAACAGAAACGATCAGCAGTTTATGGCACAGAAAATTCGCACGCAGTACATGGAAAAGACCCCCTCGGAGCTTGACGCACTCCGTGAGCTTGACGCAAAGGTAAAGCGTCCCGCAAACGTATTTGCCTACATCTTCGGAAGCATTTCTGCCATTGTTATGGGCGCAGGCATGAGCCTTGTGATGACCCCTATCGCCGAGCAGCTCGGTCTTACGTTTGATCCTATGATCCCCGGCATCGTTATCGGAGTTGTCGGAATGATCCTTGCTATCGTTAATTATCCTATTTATAAGGGAATCCTCGGTAGTAGAAAGAAGAAATACGGCGCGAAGATTCTTGAGCTTAGCAATCAGATAATGAACGGACAAAAAAGCAATTGATACAACGAAAGCGAGGCGTAAAAAAACGGCTCGCTTGTGTTGCGTTTACATATAAAAAAAGGAGTAAGAAATGAACGCTATTGAAATCAGAAATCTTTCAAAAAGCTTTCGCGGAATGTATGCGGTTGATCACCTCAATATGACCGTTCCGCAGGGAGCTATTTACGGATTCATCGGTGAGAACGGTTCGGGAAAATCCACCACAGAGAAGCTGATCTGCGGTCATCTCGTTCCCGACAGCGGTGAGATCAAGCTGTTCGGCAGAGATTACACCGATCCCGGCGTAAGAGTCAGAGTCGGTGCGCTAATTGAAAACGCAGGTTGTTTTCCCGGTTCGTCCGTGTATCAGAACCTGATGATGCAATGCACCAATCTCGGCATTGAAAATGCCGACGAGGAAATCCGACGTGTGCTTGAGATCGTACGCATGGAGGATAACGCCAACCTTAAATTCAAGAGCTGCTCACTCGGTATGAAGCAGCGTATCGGCATTGCTATGGCACTGCTCGGCGATCCTGCGCTTCTCATTCTCGACGAGCCTATCAACGGTCTTGACACTGACGGTATGCGTATCATGCGCGAGATTCTCGTTGACATCACGAAAAAGTATGGTTGTACTGTTCTCATTTCCTCTCACATTCTCGGTGAGCTTGAAAAGATCGCTACACACTACGGTATCATCCGTCAGGGCAAGATGATTATGGAGCTTTCCGCCGAGGAAATGGATTCGAGAGCGCAGGTGTTTACCTCATTGAAATGCGCGGATATGCAGTGCGCAAAAGCGGTTCTCAAAAAACAGTATGCCGACGTGAGAGAGGAAGAAGGATATATCCGCATTTATGACGTGGATGATACCGCTTCTATTGTGGATTACTTAATGAAAAACGATCACGTTGTAAGTGAGATCAGAAAAAACAAGATCGGACTTGAAGAATATTACATCGAGCTTATGTCGAAAAAGGAGGCAGAATAAATGAATACAACACATGAAATTAAATTTGAATCGCCTACCTTTGCTCGCAGAATTAAGGGTATGCTCGGAGTAGATTTTTACCGTCTGTTCCACACTCCTCTCTTTTACATCTTCCTTGCTATTGCCGCGATCATCCCTGCGATGGTATCGGCTATGACCATGATGCCCGATCAGAACGGACAGACAATGGAGCCTCTTTACTCTAACGTGTGGCAGATCATTGCTGCCTCGAAATCGCTTTATGTGATCGAAGGAATTGCTGACTACGCCAATATGAATATGGTTTTCATCTTCGGCGGTATTATGGTTTCGATCTTTATCGGTCACGATTACAAATCGGGTTACGTCAAGCAGCTTTTTACCACCCACGCAAAAAAGCAGGATTATATGATCTCCAAGAGTCTTGTTTGCGCCTTTGCCATGGCTTGTATGTGTGTCACCTACTTTATCGGTGGCACGATGGCAGGTCTGCTTGTGGGCTATGAGACAGACGTCAACATAGGCTCACTTATTATTGCAATCCTTGGAAAGATCATTATGTCGCTCGGTTGGGCAAGCCTTTACACCTTCCTGAACGTGATATTCAGAAAATATTTCGGTATCTCTGTTGCCTCGTCGTTCTTCTTTGGTACGGGAATTCTCATCATAGGCGCGGCGGCAATCGTTGAAGGACTCAAGCTTCCCACGAGTTTCCTTAACATTTTCCTTTACGGTGCATCGGTCAATGCCAACCTTTCAAGTGGAATCGGTTCTTTGCTGATCTGCATTGTTGTATCGGTCGCTTGGGCGGTTATTTATAACGTAGCAGGTACAAAGCTGCTCAATAATTGCGACGTTTATTAAGGAGGTCGAAAGTATGAACGCAGTTGAAATAAAGAATTTATCTAAAAATTTCGGCCCCAAGCAGGCAGTGTGCGGACTTAATATGACCGTTCCAATGGGCGCGATCTACGGATTTATCGGAGAAAACGGCTCGGGAAAATCCACCACCGAAAAAATGATCTGCGGTTTAATTCCTACAAGTGGTGGCTCGATCAAACTGTACGGCAAGGACTATCCCGACGAGAGCGTGAGAGCAAAAATGGGCGTTCTGATCGAAGCCCCCGGATGCTTCCCCGGACTTACCGTATTTGACAATATGATGCTTCAGGCTTCTAATCTTAACATTCCGAATGCCGAGCAGGAGGTCATCAAGGTTCTCAAAATGGTCAGAATGGAGGGTGCGGCAGGCAATAAATACAAGAACTGCTCCCTCGGTATGAAGCAGAGAGTCGGTATTGCCATGGCTTTGCTCGGCGATCCCACGCTTTTGGTTCTCGCCGAGCCCCTCAACGGTCTGGATGCCGACGGTATGCGTATTATGCGTGAGGTGTTCCTTGACATTATCAAGGACGGTAAGCGCAGTATCATCGTGTCCTCCCACCTTCTCGGAGAGCTTCAGAAGGTAGCGACGCACTACGGCATTATCCGTCACGGAAAAATGATCGTAGAAATGACGGCAGACGAGCTTGATGTAAGCTGTCGTACCTACGTTGCTCTGCAATCCGCTGAAATGAACAGAACCAAGATGCTCCTTGGCTGTAAATATTCCCGTGTAGAAGAGGACGAGGCGGGTTATCTCCGTGTGTACGATCTGACCACACCCGAAGAAATTGTATCGTATCTC
>JAZSBL010000052.1:0-32769 GCA_045602385.1 Eubacteriales bacterium
GTGGCGACCCGAAGGGGACTCGAACCCCTGACCTCTAGCGTGACAGGCTAGCGTTCTAACCAACTGAACTACCGGGCCATAATTTGGCGTTACCGCCAAATGTTTTTCATTTGTTAGACAAATGAATCGTTTCAGAACCCACAAAGACATTTTTGCCCGCGCGGGCTCCGCGCTGGTGGAAACAATAGGGCTCGAACCTATGACCCTCTGCTTGTAAGGCAGATGCTCTCCCAACTGAGCTATGCTTCCGATTAAAAAAGAAGAAATTTGCATCTCTTCTTTTTAAAAATATGGAGCGGATTACGGGGCTCGAACCCGCCACCTCGACCTTGGCAAGGTCGCGCTCTACCAAATGAGCTAAATCCGCAAGTGGTGCCTCCGGTCGGAATCGAACCAACGACACGAGGATTTTCAGTCCTCTGCTCTACCAACTGAGCTACAGAGGCAAATTAATGCCAAACTTATTTTTCTCACCATCGCGGGACGTACAAACGATTTCCAATGCCGCCCAATCGAGGATTGAGATTTCTTTTGCTTACTTTTCTTGCAAGAAAAGTAAGTGGCGACCCGAAGGGGACTCGAACCCCTGACCTCTAGCGTGACAGGCTAGCGTTCTAACCAACTGAACTACCGGGCCATAATTTGGCACGATGTGCCAAATTGCACTCGTTTGCTTCGCAAACGGGCTTGGGTGTATCTTCCTTTCGAAAGACTCACTAAATGGTGGAAACAATAGGGCTCGAACCTATGACCCTCTGCTTGTAAGGCAGATGCTCTCCCAACTGAGCTATGCTTCCAAATCATGTCGCTTTCGCTGCGACCTGTATATTATATCACGCGTATTTCTATTTGTCAATACCTTTTTTCAAATTTTATCAATTTTTTTTGCGTTCATAAAACGCCTAAAAATGCCGGTTTCTTCTCCCCCTATTCCCTATTCTTAATAATTATTAATTCGTCTATTAATGGGGGGTAACCCCCTTGACTTTTAATTTATTTTGTAGTAAAATACCACCCGGAAATAAGGGAAAACGGTAGAGTCTGCACAATCTTCCGCCGTATGCGGTGGATATATTATTCACACGCACTCTCTACCGACACTTTAGCATATCACACATTGATTTTCAGGGACATTTGGAGGTTTATATGAAGGAATTTTTTGGGTGGGGCGGATACACCCGATCGGCGGAAGGATTTTTATCCTGGCAGCATCTCTTGTTTGTAAGCTGTCTTATGGCCGTCATGATAACGTTGGCGGTAATCATCGGGCGCAGAAACGCGCATGCAAGCGATGCGCAAAAAAATCGAATCTTGATAATATGCGCTATACTGATAGACACGCTTGAGCTTGTCAAGATCATTTTTGTTTGTATTCGTGGGAACGATCCTTGGGGATGGCTCTACGATCTTCCCCTGTTTTTGTGCAGTATCATGCTAATAGCTATCCCCTTGGCGGCCTTTTCAAAGGGTTGCATCAGGGAGGCTTCGCTGGATTTTGTTCTGATATTCGGAATTCTGGGCGCGGTGCTTGGTACATACGGCGCGGGAAATAACTACGGTACATATCCCGTTCTCGGATTTGACAATGTCATTTCAGGCATCACACACTCTATATCCGGTTTCTGTTCCCTTTACATAGGCATTACCGGCATGTCTAAAATGAAAAAGAGGAACATGCCAATAACGTTCTCCGTGTTGCTTTTATTCGTTCTGCTGGCAGCGATAGCGAATTACACAATAGATTACAACTACATGTTTTTACTGCGTCCCGACGGCACGCCCTACGAGCTTCTTTATTCCTTGGTTGGCGGAAGCCCCATCCTTTACCCAATCGGTGTAATCTTGCTGTTTCTCATTTATATTTCCGCGTTTTACGCGGTAACCTTCCTTGTACGAAAGAGAAACCAACGCGCTCAACAATAAAATACTCAAAAGGAGCATATAGCTGCTCCTTTTTCTTTTTTGATAATACTTTTTTACTAAAATTTCTCTTTTACTATTGACACCCACGCCTCTCTATGGTAAAATATGGGGTAGTAAACAACAATCGGCAAGGAGGATTTCATTATGTCCGATATTATTTTCACTAAGGGCGGAAGCGCATACATCGCATCCAAGATCGACGAGGCTGTCAAGAACGAGAGTCGCACCGCAACAATCAGTGGTAACTGGGAGATCGAGAGCGCAGTAGCTATTCCCTCTGACTTTACGCTCGTGCTTGAGGACTGTCACCTCAGAATGGCTGACGGTACCTTCTCAAATATGTTTATAAACGCAAATCAGCTCTCCGAGGTTGGAAGACTTCACGAGTTTGCTGACAAGAATATTACCATCGAAGGTCGCGGCAAGGCGATCCTGGACGGCGGTGAATACAACGGCCTTTGCGAGGGTAACTACCTCAAGAACGGCATGCCCCCCATCTGGAAGAACAATCTTCTTCTCTTCGTAAACGTTGACGGCTTCCGCGTAACAAATATCGCGTGCCACAATCAGCGTTGGTGGGCTCTTAACTTCATCTTCTGCCGCAACGGTTACATCGGAAACATAGATTTCAAGGCTAACGATACCGCAATTGACGAAAACGGCAACGTATACCACGGCCTCAAGAGATCCAAGTACATGGACGTTCTTGTAAAGAACGCGGACGGAATCGACATCCGTCAGGGCTGCCACGACATCAAGATTGAGAACATTACAGGCTTTACCGAGGATGACACGATCGCCCTCACAGCACTCAACGGACGTCTTGAGAGAGCGTACAAGGTAGACGGCATTCCCACCGACCTATGCAATATAGAGATCAGAAACGTAAAGAGCGCGGCATACTGCACCGGCGTTCGCCTCCTCAATCAGGGCGACATCAAGCTCCACGATATCCTTATCGACGGTGTATACGACGTATCGGGGCACTCCGAGTACACAGACGGCGGCATCTACGCCGTTCGCGTTGGTGACATCCGTATGTACGGCAAGAGACACGCAACCGCTGATGAGACCTATAATATCACAATTAAGAACGTTTACGGCGAGGGTGAGGCTGCCGTTGCACTTGCAGGCCAGATGCAGAACGTCACCATGGAGAACGTTACATCAAGAGAAGGCACTCCTATTCTCCTCGACGAGCGTTAATAATTGAATATATCAGAATTAAGCAACCCGCACGGGTTGCTTAATTTTTCTTAAACCAGTAAAAAAGTGTTGTTTCACCTGTGTACGTATGATAATATATAGTGTGTTGATAATATTGAACGTAAAGAAGGAATTTTTACATGTATACTAAACTACACGACATCTTTGCGGACAAGACCGGAGGAGAAGTATTTACCTGCTTTAGCGCGTGGCATTTCTTTTATATTTTTCTTGTAATTGCTACGGTTTCGCTCACGGTTTATCTGTGCCGAGATAAAAACAGATACATAAGGGAAAAGGTGTTGAAGTGCTTTATTGCGGTAGCCTTTGGACTTTATATGCTTGATTTCTTCCTCATGCCCTTCGCATACGGTGAAATCGACGTTGACAAGCTCCCTTTCCATTCCTGCACAACCATGTCTATCATGTGCTTTTTGAGCAGAAACAACCACTCTTTGCGTATGTACAGACTTAACTTTGCTCTGCTCGCCTTTTTGTGTAATCTTATGTACCTGTGCTATCCCTCGGGTGTAATGTCGTACGAAATACACCCGCTCTCATACAGAGCCGTGCAGACGCTGCTCTTCCACTCAGTGATGGTAATGTACGGAGCCCTTACGCTCCTTATCGACCATGAGAAGCTATGCCTCAAGCACTGGTACCGCGACCTTGCTATTCTCGGTATCCTGACGGTGTGGTCAACGCTTGGAAACGCGCTTTACAGCGGTACGCTTGAATCCGTGAACTACAGTCACGATTTCAACTGGTTCTTCGTAAAGCAGGATCCCTTTGACGCACTCCCTGCGGATATTGCTCCATATATCGCTCCCTGGCTTAATATCATAGCATTTTTAGCGCTTGAAATACTGATACGTTGGGCGTTTGATATCATGCAAAAGAAGATGACTAAAAAGGATGCTTCAATACAACAGTCCGAAATTGAGGAGCTTCCCGTTCATGAGCTTGTGTAAAATTATTTAATTAAAAAACGGCTTGGAAATCCAAGCCGTTTTTTAAGTTTCTTTAACTTTTGTTAAGTTTATTTAATTTTTAGTGATTTATTCTCACCAATGTATTGATTCCTTCTGCCAGCGCATCGACAAATGTGCGGATATCATCCTCCGTGTTATACTCCGAGAAGCTTATGCGAAGGGTGCAGTCCGCTTCTCGCTCCGAAAGACCGAATGCAAGCAGAGTGCTTGACATGTTCCTTGAATGAGCCGAGCAAGCAGAACCCGCTGATACGCATATTCCCTTGCCCGACAAGAAGTTCAGCATCGTTTCACTCTTTATATCGGGCAATCTGATGCTAAGCACGTGAGGCGCGCGCGCGCCCGTGGGGATCGTGGGATTTGCCCCTGCCTCCTTCACCGCCCTCTCGCAGAGATCGCGCAGAGAAGCGATTTTTGCCACGGTCACGGATATATTCTTCTTTGCCTCCTCCGCGGCCGCGCCAAAGCCCGCAATACCGACAATATTCTCGGTACCCGAGCGGTAGCCATTCTCCTGTCCGCCGCCTATGATGTACGGAACAATCTTCTTTTGCTTGATTATCTCAGGGCTTATATACAGCGCGCCTACGCCCTTTGGACCGTGTATCTTGTGCGCACTGACACTTACAAGGTCTGCAGAGATGGTCTTGGGGGTGAAAGGAACCTTCATAAAGCCCTGCACCGCGTCGCAGTGAGTGACAACGTCGGGGCATTTTCTTTTTGCCGCTGCAAAGAGCCTTTTGAGGTCGTACACCGCGCCCGTTTCGTTGTTAACGAGCATTATGGATATGAGCAGAGTCTTTTCGTCAAGCGCGGACAAAAACTCCTCCTCGTTTACCTTGCCGCCGCGCGTGGATATACGCACCACCTCAAAGCCCTCTTTTTCAAGCTTCCTCATTACGTTTTCGACCGAGGGATGCTCCGAATCGGTGGTAATTATCTTGTTGCCTCTTCTCTTCTCCTTGGAGTAAACGCAGCCGAGGATCGCGGTATTGTTCGCCTCACTTCCCGAGCCCGTAAAAATGAGATTTTCGGGATTTGGACGGGCTACGCCAAGCGCCGTGCCAACTCTTTCTCTTGCCTCATCTATTATCCTGCGCGCCTCTATTCCCGCCTTGTGCGTTGACGAGGGATTGCCGTAGATATCCATTGCGCCAAGCATCTTTTTCTTTGCCGATATAGATATTTCGGTGGTCGCGCTGTTGTCTAAATAAATCATTTTTCCTTCGCATCACGACATATGCGCAATGCACATCCTTTTTATCTTATATCAAAATTCTCTATCATTTTCACAACGTCGCCGATATGCTTTTCAAAGTTCTCGGGGAGCGCCGTGTACGTTACATAATAGAACATCTCGCCCTTTCTGACAATCGCCTGAACGATCTTGTATTCCTGTCCGCCGCTTACTGCCGTGTAGGTGTACTTGCGCGCGGTTATACCGTCCATGGTGATCTCCTCGTCACTTATGAGAGTATATGCGGAAAAGCTTATCTTGTAGCTTTCCTCAAGCCTCTTGTAGTGATCTGCAACCGTCTCTGTGGCAAGGCTCGTCATGTACATTCCTACGTTCACGTTGGAGCTGTCGCTATCCGACGCGTATGCCGCGGTAGCATCCGTGTGTGTGTTTATCTGCCAGGATTCGGGGGCAAAAAATCTGTACGGACGGTCCTCGCTTGAGGCTATCTTCATGCCCTCAGGAGCCTCAACGCTCTCGTCATATTTCTTGACGTTGTCCTCGGAGGTGTAGGGCTCCGCAAACTTGAAGTACGGTATTATTCCCTCTCCCTGTGCGTTCCCCTCAACCGTCTCAAGCTGAGAATCAAACTGATCTACGGGAGCGGAATATATAAACACGTAGGTCTCGCCGTTGTTCTGCACGTTGACCTGCAAAAACTTATAATCCTTTGTAACTCTTACATTTTCGGTGTCATTGAATCTTGTCAGCTTTGCGGTAAAGATCCTCTGCTCTGCCGCCTTACCACCCATGACTATCCCCTTGACGTTGCCGTCATAGCTGTATTCCGCAAGATCGGTCTGATACTTTGCATCGCAAAGCGTCCAATATTCTTCAAGTGTCAAGCCCTTGGCATCATCCGCCTTTGTCACCGTAACGCCCATTTCGGCATCGCTTGTGTAATATGCGCTTGTTGTTCCACTGGTTGTGTTAAGCACCCACTGCGTAGGAACATACAGACGGAACTCATCGCCCTCGCAGGCAACAAGCTGATATCCGTCGGGAACATCACTCTGTGCGCAAGCCGCCATGGACACAAGCATCGCGATCGCAATGCAGGCGATCAATATAATTTTTATAGTTCTTTTCATTTTCATTCTCCAAATGGTTATTGAAGCATAGACTCTGCCGCAGACATTATACCTATCTTGCCGCTCTCATATGTTAATCCACCCTGGAAAAACGCGGTATAAGGCTCTCTCATAGGTCCGTCGGCAGACAACTCGATAGACGCGCCCTGGGTGAAGGCTCCCGCCGCCATAATTACCTCGTTTGTGTATCCGGGCATTGCCCAGGGCATGGGAGTTACAAAGGAATCTACGGGCGAGCCCTTCTGTATTCCCTGACAGAATTTACAAAGCAGCTCGGGGGCGCCTGTGATGACCGTCTGAATTATATCCGAGCGTCTCTCGTTCCATTTAGGCTCCACGTTAAAACCGAGCGCCTCAAACATATACGCCGCAAGGTGAGCGGTCTTAAGCGCCTGCGCGGTGGTGTGAGGAGCGTAGAAAAGTCCCTTATACATATTCTTGGTCTGACCGATGGTCGCGCCGACCTCAAGTCCGCAGCCTACGCTTGTCAGTCTGTATGACGCAAGCTCTACCGCTCGCGCGCTTCCCGCTATGTAGCCGCCCGTCTCGGCCATTCCGCCGCCGGGATTCTTTATAAGCGAGCCGATTATCATATCCGCGCCGACCGCGCAGGGCTCGCGTGTCTCGGTAAACTCACCGTAGCAGTTGTCTACCACAACGTACGTTTCGGGGGAGATAGACTTAACGAAGCGCACCGCCTCGCCTATCTCGTCAACCGTAAGAGTCTTTCTGTTAAGATAGCCCTTGGATCGCTGAATGAATACGACCTTGACGGGCTTGCCACATTCAAGCTCGCCCTTGAGCGTCTCTCCGATAGCGCCAAAGTCAAACGCGTCGTTCTTGAGGTCTATCTGCTTGTATCTTACGCCGAAATCGGCAAGTGAGCCGTTTCCCGCCTCGCCGGCAATACCGATAACCTCCTCAAGGGTGTCATAGGGCTTGCCCGCGATAGAGCACATAAGATCCCCCGGACGGAGAAGTCCGAACAGACCTATCGTCAACGCCTGCGTGCCGTTTACTATCTGGTGGCGCACAAACGCCGCCTCCGCGCCCATAACGTCTGCCCAGATACGGTCAAGAACGTCTCGTCCTCGGTCATCGTAGCCGTAGCCGCTCGTGGTATCAAAGTTCGTAGCGGCAACTCTATGCACACGGAAGGCGTCCATCACCTTGTTCGTATTTTCGTACGACACCTCGTCGATCTCGGCAAAAATGGGCGCAAGCGCTCTTTCCGCCTCGCGCGCGAGGTCTGTAATTTTCTGTGAAAACTGCATTTTTGTTTTTCCTTTATGTTATTTGAGATTATTAACTAATTCCTTAAAATAATTACCTCTGTGGGCAAAGTCCTTGAATCTGTCAAAGCTTGCGCAGGCGGGAGAAAGCAAAACGACGTCTCCGCTCTGTGCAAGTGATGCGGCGGTCTTTACCACATCGTCAAAATCGGGAATATGCTTGACTGTGAGCTTTTCTCTATCGTAAAGCGGACATTTTTCGATCTCCGAGAGAATATTCAAAGCCGACTGCCCGGTAAGCACGACCGCCTTTGTGCGTGTGCAAAGATCGATTGCCAAGGTATCAAACGCCACTCCCTTTTCAGAGCCGCCGCAGATAATTATCGGCTTTGATTTAAGCGCGCCGAGCGCAGCAGCGGTCCTTGTGGGAGAGGAATCTATAGAGCTGTTGTAATATTTCACACCGTTCAGCTCTCGGACAAATTCAAGCCTGTGCTCGACTCCCTTAAAGCTTTTTGCTATTTTTTCAACCGTTTCTTTTGAAACAAGCCCGTCGGTGAGGGCGATCGCCGACATATAATTCTCCACGTTGTGCCTGCCGGGTAGAAGTATATCCTCGGTATTGATCATAGGTATCAGAGTCTTACCGTCATCAATAACTATAACACCGTCTTTTTCATATATCGCCTTTGCACTCTCTTTGCCACTCGGCACTATATCGTTGTACGACTCACGCTTTGAAGAAAAGCAGGTAAGCTTCAATCCGCTATCCTCGGCTATCCCTCTCGTTATCTCATTTTCGGCGTTCAGTACAAGCATCTCTGCACCACTGTTTGCGAAAATATTGCACTTTGCGTCAATATACTCCTGCATATCGGTGTGCCAGTTGAGGTGATTTGGCGTTACGTTGGTTATTAGCGCGCGGTATGGCGAGCGGCGCATGGTCTGCAGCTGAAAGCTTGAAAGCTCAACTACCGCCACATCATCCCCCTTCATATCAAAGACGAGCGGTAAGAGCGGCGCGCCAATATTTCCACCGACGTACGCGCGGCGAGACGTGCCCTCGAACTCCTCTTGCAGGAAAAGGTGGGTAAGCGTTGTGGTTGTCGTCTTTCCGTCAGAACCGGTTATTCCTATTACCTTGCATGGGCAGACCTCAAAGAAAAGCTCCATTTCGCTTGAAAGAGTCGCGCCCTTATCTGTCGCCTCAACTATCTCGTCAAGGTCGGGACGGAAGCCGGGCGAGCGGAAGATATAGTCCGCGAAAAGTCCGACCTCAAGATAAGATTCTCCAAGAACGAACTCTACTCCCCTGTCGGCATAAGCCTTGTAATCGGGCTGATTGACGATATCCTCGTTTTTATCGTGTACCGTTACCATAGCCCCCGCATCGAGAAGCATGGTAACAAGAGGCTTGTTGGAGCGCGCAAAGCCAAGTATCCTGCATCTCTTATTCTGAAATTTATCCTTCAAATATTGCTTGATATCCACTCTGCAACCTCCCTGACAGTCCTCGGGTACATATTACTACATTATATATTATATATCATTTAGCGCGAAGTTGCAAGTAAAAAAAGCATTTTTTCGCATTATATTAAAAAAATCCTCAAAAAATAGGTTTTTAGATAAAAAGCCCTTTTCAAATATAAAAAAATATGGTATAATTTAAGATGATTGATGCGATAAATGCGAAAGGAGCAATTTAATATGCCCCAGAATGATACAAATAAAAAGGCTGCGCAGTACAACGATCAAAGCATACGCGCGCTCAAGGGCGCGGACCGTGTGCGTAAGCGTCCTGCCGTTATCTTCGGCTCGGACGGTCTTGAGGGCTGCGAGCATTCATATTTTGAGATACTTTCCAACTCTGTCGATGAGGCGCGTGAGGGCCACGGCAGCGAGATATTGACGGTTCTCTACCGCGACAAATCCATTAAGGTCGACGACCACGGACGCGGAGTTCCGCTTGGCTACAACAAAAAGGAAGAACGCTGGAACTGGGATCTTATTTACTGTGAGCTTTACGCGGGCGGTAAGTACGATAACAATAACGGCGGCTCGTCATACGAATATTCCCTCGGTCTTAACGGACTCGGCGCGTGCGCGACACAGTACAGCTCCGAGTTTATGGACGTTTACTCATACGACGGAAAGATGGAGCGCCATATCGCCTTTAAGAAGGGCGAGCCTGTAACCGGTATCCTTGAGGAGCGCGAGCTTGAGCGCAAGGAAAAGCGCACGGGTACGGTCATTCATTGGCGACCCGACAAGGACGTATTCACCGACATTAATATCACCCCCGAGCGCGTTCGCGAGATACTCCACCGTCAGGCGGTGGTCAATGCGGGAATCTCCTTCGTTTTCCGCTATGAAAACGAGGACAAGTCCTTTACCGAGGAAAAATTCCTTTATGAAAACGGCATCTCCGACTACCTTAAGGAAAAGGTCGGTGAGAGTGCCAAGACAGAGCCTGTGCTCTGGCACCTTGAAACACAGGGACGCGACCGCGACGATAAGGACGAATATAAGCTCAAGGCAGATATCTCCTTCTGCACCTCGACAAGCGTCAGCATGCTTGAATACTACCATAACTCAAGCTTTTTGGAGCACGGCGGCTCTCCCGACCGCGCGGTAAAGAGCGCATTCGTGTTTGCAGTGGATAAATATCTTAAGGCAAACGGTAAATATACAAAGAACGAGGCAAAGATAACCTTTGCCGACGTTGCAGACTGCCTTGTGCTTGTCAGCAACAGCTTCTCTACCATGACCTCGTACGAAAACCAAACAAAGAAGGCGATAACAAATACCTTTATATACGAGGCTATGAATGAATTTCTGCGCTACAATCTCGATATCTACTTTATCGAGCATCCCGTAGAGGCGGAGATAATGGCAAATCAGGTGCTTGTAAACAAGCGCAGCCGCGAGTCGGCAGAAAGCCAGAGAATCAATATCAAAAAGAAGCTCTCAGGTACTATCGACATCGCAAACAGAGTTGAAAAGTTCGTAAACTGCCGCTCCAAGGACCCCAACGTCCGCGAGCTTTATATCGTTGAGGGTGATTCGGCTCTGACATCCTGTAAGCTCGGCCGCTCTGCCGAGATGCAGGCGATAATCCCCGTCAGAGGTAAGACGCTTAACTGTCTTAAGGCAGATTATGAGAGAATCTTCAAGAGCGAGATCATCACCGACCTTCTCCGCGTTATCGGATGCGGAGTTGAGATAAAGGGCAAGGTCAAGGGCGACATTACCCCCTTCGATCTCGATGCGCTCCGTTGGTCGAAGATCATCATCTGTACCGATGCGGACGAGGACGGATTCCAGATCAGAACCCTTCTTCTTACCCTTTTCTACCGCCTCCTCCCCACTCTTATCGAGGAGCAGAGAGTCTTTATCGCAGAAACTCCCCTCTTTGAGATCACAGTCAAGGAAAAGGGCGGCGACAAGACCTATTTTGCATACGACGAGTTTGAAAAGGCGGATATCTTAAAGGAAATCGGCAACAAGAAGTATTCGATCCAGCGCTCCAAGGGTCTTGGCGAGAACGAGCCCGAGATGATGTGGCAGACGACAATGAATCCCGCCACACGTCGACTCATCGCGGTTACTCCCGCAGACCCCGAAAAGACCTTTGAGATCTTTGACACCCTGCTTGGTGACAACCTCCCCGCGCGTAAGGCATTCATCGCCGCGCACGGCAAGGAGTACATGAAGGATCTTGATGTGTAATAATAAAAAATAGAGGTGCAATTGCACCTCTATTTTTGTTATTCAAGCCCCAGCTTCGGGAATATCTTGAATATATCCCCCGCGCCCATGACGATGACCGTGTCGCCGTCCTTGACGGTCGCCTTTATCGCCTCAGCGGTAGAATCAAGATCGCCCGAGTATATCGCCTTTTCGCCTACGATTTCCGCAATCTTTGCGGAAGAAATTCCGCTCTCGTTTACCTCTCTCGCGGCATAAATGTCGGTCAAAATGACCTTATCCGCGCAGATGAACGCATCGGCAAACTGCTCTTTGAGCGCGTCGGTGCGGCTATACGTGTGCGGCTGGAAAACACATACCACCCTACCCTTGCAGGTGGTCTTAACTCCCTCAAGCGTAGCTCCGATCTCGGTCGGGTGATGTCCGTAGTCGTCGTAGACCTCGGCAGTTCCAAGTCTTCCCTTGAACTCCATTCTGCGCTTCGCTCCCTTGAAGCTCTCAAGTCCCTTTATGATATCCTCGGTCTTAACTCCGGAGGCGTATGAAGCCGCTGCCGCCGCCAAGGCGTTATACACGTTGTGTATTCCGCGTGAGGGGAGCTTTACGTGTAGCGGGCTATTGCTAAAGGCAATTATGTCAAACTCCATCGGGAACTGACAGCTCTTTATATTTGTCGCCGTGAAATCTGCCTTGCTTTCTATTCCTATACTGATCTTTTTAGCCTTGATAGCAGAAGCGGAAATGCAGATATTTTCATCGTCCGCGTTGTAGATTATCGTTCCGCTCTCGCCTACAAGCGCACCGTATTTCGTAAAAGAATCTCTTATCTGCTCAATGCTCTTGAAATAATCAACGTGCTCCATCTCTGCGTTGAGAAGCACCGCGACGGTAGGGTTGAAATCAAGAAAGCTGTCCATATATTCGCACGCCTCGAATATGAAATTCTCTTTCTCTCCAAGGTAATACGCACCATGCATAGACTCGTATTCCGCGCCCGATACTATCGTGGGAGCGCTCGCTCCGTCCTCTGCGGCGCGCAGGAAGATCTCCGCGCACATGGAGGTGCATGTGCTTTTGCCGTGCATGCCCGCAATACCCACGCGGTTTTTATATTCGGTCATTATGTATCCGAGATAATCCGCCCTTGATATTGTGGGGATACCGTTCTCCATAGCATATGAATACTCGGGATTGTCGGGAGATACCGCCACCGTGTAAACCACCGCGCCCGTATTCTCGCCAAGGTTTTCCCTGCTATGTCCGTAAAACATGGTGATACCCTCACCCTCAAGCTTCTCTGTCAAGGCAGACCTCGTCCTATCGCTTCCGCGCGTCTTATATCCCGCCCTTTTGGTAAGGAGGGCCAACGAGGACATCATTATGCCTCCCGCACCGAGAAAAAATATATCCTTTTCTCTGCACGAAAGCATTATATTGCGAATATTCTCTGCTCCTATATGCGTATTCGGTGTTGACATATTATGAAAACTCCTTTTGACAGTTTACGACTTTATTATATGTATATTCACAAAACGTTCCTATTTTCACTCTTGGGCGACATGTTTTTTTGAATTCACTTCACAAAAAAATCCGCTTTCTTTTGTTTAGCCGTCACATTGGCAATGTATAATTATATCGTAAAGGAAAAACAAGAGCGCCGACGGCTGCTCACACAAAAATCTTTGGAGGTTTAAATCATGAAGATCACAGATATCAAGGTAAGAAAGCTTTTTGAGGAGGGCCCTATGAAGGCGATCGTTTCGGTCACCTTTGACGGTCAGCTTGCAGTTCACGACATAAAGGTAATAAATGCGCGTGATAAATTCTTTATCGTTATGCCCAGCAGAAAGAACCCCGATGACACATACCGTGACATCGTTCACCCCATCAACGCGGATTTCCGCGCAATGCTTGAGGAGGCTGTCGCAAAGGCATACGAGGAGGCTCTTGCAGCTGCCGAGGCAGAAGCGCCCGTCCCCGTTGAGATCTGAGAATTATATGAATTGGGAATGGCTTGCCATTCCCTTTTTATTTCAGTGAGCCGTGCGAGAGAAGCACCCTGCCCGATTTATCTATCGTTATACAACCAAAACAATAAGGGTAATCCCCGATGCTTCCGGGATTCATTATATATACGTTCTTCTCTGTTTTGATCCCGTATTCGTTTTCGGGAGAAAGCACCCTTTCAAATGCGGCGTGAGTATGTCCGAAAAGAATTATATCTGCCCCGCGCTTCACACCCTCTGAAAGAAACGGAGTCAACGTACTTTTCACCCCGTATTTGTGACCGTGAGTGAAGAAGATGCGCTTATCCCCCATGATGAGATTCTGCTCCGTGGGGGTACTGCTGTCAAAGAACACACTTCCCGCATCGCAATTTCCCGCCACACTGTATATCGGTATGTCGCCGATATCCGCGCTTATAATATCTCTCAGTCCGTCGCCGAGAAAGATAATGGCGTCGGGCCTTTTAATTTGTCTTTTTACGGCTTCCTCTATCATAGAGCGCCTTGAATGTGAATCGGATAATACGAGTATATTCATTTTGTCTTCCTCTCGTTTTCGGTCCTTTATAATTATATCATTTCTCCCGCGCTTTGTCTATACCTTCACACATTTTTTATTTTTTCATATCATGTAAGTAAACTACAATGCCGTATTCGAAATGAAAGAGTGCGGCAGAAAGGAAGGCATTATGAATCTCGATAAAAACTCCATCAATATGCTGCTTTCTCTTGACGATGCAAGGCTTGCCGTCGTTATTCGCCAGCTCGCCTCATCTGCGGGCATTTCAACCAATTCAATAAATCTCGGACCGGGTGAGCTTAACGCTATCCGCCAAGCGCTCTCAATGGCGAATGACGGCGATCTCTCCCGAGCGGCAGAGCTTATTAAAAACTTTAAAAAAGGTAATCGGGGGTAAACCATGACCCAAAACGAGAATACTGTAAGCGAGGCGGCACAGGACGAGATACTCTCCTCTATCCTGCAAAGGATCTCGCCTCCCGCCCCCGCGCCGCAAGAAGCAACGCCCACGGCAAGTGCAGGCGGTGGGGATATCTTGTCTGCACTCCTTTCAAACCCGGATCTTATCGCAAAGCTCCCCACAATACTCTCAAGCGTCAAGCCTATACTTGATATGCTTAAGAGCGCGGGTACTGCGACACCAAGCATCTCACCTACCGCAGCCGTGCCGACAAGCGCCGTTGCAAGCACAGACACAGGCACGGACAGCAGTGCACCCGCATCACTTGTCCGCCATTCACCGGGAGCAGACTCACGGACCGCCCTGCTTTGCGCCATGAAGCCATATCTCAGTCGGGACCGACAAAACGCCATTGACTATATTGTCAAGATAGGCAAGCTTGGCGACATACTGAAAACCCTTTAAGGAGGATAGCCATGTACGTAAGACCTCCGTCGTCTCAATCACATACCGTTAAGCTCCCTGAAAACTATTCGGGCAATGCCTTTTCAAAGCAGCCCATCTACACACAAATGCCGCCTCCCACCCGAACACAGCCGATGAGGCAGGGCCCGCCGCCGAATGAAGCTCCGCGCACCCTTGACATTCCTCCCGACGAGCAGGAAGAAGAATATTTCACCCCCACACATAATGAGATCGAGGAGAATTTTGACGATAAGCCGACAGTCGCCTCCCCCTCTATATTTTCAACGCTCCTGCCAAAGACAAATCTGTCCTCTCACTTCCCGTTCGGCCACGGGATAGGCAGTGAGGAGCTGCTGATAATCGCTGTAATGCTGCTGGTATTTCTTTCGGGCAACGAATCAGGCGAGGTTGACAGCGAGTTTATCCTTCTTTTGGGGCTATTGCTCTTTGCGGGATAAAATTAAGGGCGACAAACCGTCGCCCCAATTTTATTTTAAACCCTTATATGATAAGGAAATGCACCCCTTCAAGAGTTGAGGTAGAGTCGGATATATCCCCTGCTCTTACCTTGTTCGTTCGGCAAAGTGAATTTACGGTCTTGCCGTATTTTTTTGCAATGCTCCAAAGGCTGTCATTGCCCGACGGATAGCATATTACGTATTCGCCGCGTGCGCGGTCTATCTCCTCGCCAAAGCTCACACTGTCAAGCATGACCGTCTTGTCGGGACATGAGATCACTCCCGTCAGCATCACCTCTCCGTCAATGCCGATGCGCTCTCCGTCAAGCCTTGGACGAATACTGATTATTTCCGCGGTGGCGCTGGCATATGAGGTGCTGTCATCCTCTGCCCTTGCTTCTACCGAATATCGGTAGGGCATCTCAAGCTCAAAATTAGAGTATTCGCCATCCTTTTGCGCGATAACCGAATACTTGGACTTGCCCGTAAACACCCATCTTGACCCCTCAAGAACGGAGCTTTCGGGACATGCAACACCGTATATATCTATTATTTTGTGCTCCGGAGAAAGACCAACTTCCTCAAGAGTCATAGCATCGCTCTGCGTAAAGTTTGCGTTGAATGCCCTACCCTCGCAAAGCGTGGGTATCTCGCGGTATTCACACTCTGTCTTGTGAGTGATTGAATACATATCCTTTACGTATTTGACGATTTCGTTTTTACATGCGGATACCTCAAGTATTATCCCTACGTCAATACCTATTCTGTCGTCCTCTACGTTTATGCTCATCTCGCACACGCTTCCCTTCGCGTTAGCGTGCGAATTCGCATCTGCGCCCTCAGTCATTATCACCTCGGAGAACGGCAGGCGGCGGAGCGCGGTATAGGGTACGCCGTCAGACTCGTGACACATAAGCAGCTTAAGATATAGCTCACCCTTTACGTTTACCGCGCCCGCGCTTACGCCGACCTCACCGATGAGGACGTGTCCGTCCGCAGAGACTATTCGTGTGTCGCTGTCCTTGCCCTGTATTATCTCGTCGCAAAGATGTATCATTTCGCTCTGCGCAAACATTCTTCTCGTAATTCGCTTTCCTTCAACAAGGATCTGGTTTTCACCGCCCATGTTCATAAAGCCCATATCAAGGGGCATATCCCCATACATTCTCGCCCTTGTTTTCAGACGGCATTTAACGTTAAGCTTTCTCGGAGAGGTCACTCTACCCCCTACGCTTTCGGGAATTATCTCGGCGTCTGCGGTCATATTGACAAGCGTCAGCTCATTCTTGTCCATCGGCACGCTCGTCTTATATTCCGCGGACACAGGTGCGCAGTATATCTGGTTGTCACTTCCGATATAATGCACGTAATAGTCTATGACCCCCGTAAACTCGCCCTCACTGTCGCCAATATATTTAGAGGGCGGCAGTACCCTTGCATTTACCTTTAAAAGTCTTTTGATCTCCGGCTGATAATCAGGCAGTGTAAAATCTCCGGAAAGGTCGGTGGTGGTACTTTTTTCGTTTATCGGCACCTGAATGTATGCGCCGTTTGATTGATTCTCCATTCTGTTTCCTCCGATTTTTGTGTTTATTTCTCGGTTAATTCTATGTAATAGCCGTAGAAATTATACCGCGAGCAGATCATTGGAAACAAAAATAAAATCGACCATGTCGCGCGTGCCCCAAAACACATATACTCATACAGAAGCTCATTTTCACAATATCAATGCCGCACTTGCGGCGGAACGGAGAGAAATATGATAGTCTACAAGGAATACAACCGCGCGCGTGCCGTTGAATACGCGCGCCGCTGGGCGCTTTCGCGCAATCCCCTTTTTACCGATTTTGCAGGTCGCGGCGGCGACTGCACCAACTTTGTCTCGCAATGTATTTACGCGGGCAGCTGTCAGATGAATTTCACAACCGACTTTGGCTGGTACTACATAAACCCCAACGATCGCGCCCCGGCATGGAGCAGTGTGGAATTTCTTTACGACTTTCTGACGGGAAGTCCGATTTTTATACAGGCAAACGGAGGAATAGGACCTTACGGTATCGAGGTGGATTCAAGGGGAGCTATTGAGGGCGACGTGGTCCAGCTTGCCGACGAGAGCGGCGACTTTTATCACACACTCATGATAACCGGCTTTTCAGGCGGTCAAACGCTTGTTTCCGCGCACACCAACGATGCGCTTGATAAGCCTCTTTCAACCTACAATTTTGCCTCCCTGCGATATATACACATAGAGGGCGTGCGCATAGAGGTTGCAGACGACACCTGCTTTAACGAGCTTATTGACGGAGTATCCCTCGGCTTGCCTGAAGGAATATAAAAAATTATTGGCTTTAAAGATAAAAACCCTCCGTCAAACATTGACAAAGTCCACACACTGTGTTAAAATGTATTAAGACGTATAAATAACTACGTGAAAGGATTTATTCGAAATGAATAAGGAAAAGATAAAAAAGGGCCTGGCCATCTCCGGCATCATATTCTTGGGTCTGGCACTTGCTATAACCTATTTCTTCTTACTTTATAGCAATGCATCCATCGGTGCCGCCTTCAAGGAGGTCGCGATCGTGCTCCGTCCCTTTATAATAGGCGCTGTTATCGCTTATATATTAAAGTCCACGTGTAACGGATATGAAAGGCTTATTTTAAAGCTTTTTGCCAAGAAGAAAAAGCATAACCCCAAAAAGGATGCAAACCGTGCAAACATAATCGCGGTAGCTCTAACCTATATAACCTGGGCTGTCGTAGTGGGCGGACTTTTGCTTATAGCGATTCCGCAAATAGTCGAGAGCGTAACGGTGTTCATTCAGGATATCGTCAACAATATGCCTGCGTACATCGAAACCGTTAACAATTGGATCTCCGGCTTTAAGATACAGTACCCCGACGTCGCGCCTTTTCTTGATAGGGCTTGGGAATTTATTGTAAATTGGCTTGCAAACGATCTTGCTCCTCAGATTCCCGAGATCGGCGGCTCTATCGTTCTCGGTGCCCTTGAGGTATTTAACGTACTTAAGGACTTCGTCATAGGTCTTATCATTTCTGTCTTTATGCTTGCGGGCAGAAAGGTCTTTGCAAGAAAGACATCTCTTTTGATCAAAGCTTTGTTTAAGGAAAAGCATGCAAATGCCATACTCAACGAGGCGAGATTTGCCGATAAGATGTTCGGCGGATTTCTTGAAGGTAAGATCATCGATTCGACTATCGTCGGAATGCTTTATTTCGTTGCTCTTACGCTCATGGACATTCGTTACGCGGCTTTGCTTGCACTTATCTGCGGCGTAACCAATATCATTCCCTTCTTCGGCCCCTTTATCGGCGCCGTTCCGTCCGGACTTATCATTCTTATGTCGAATGACGAGCCCTGGACAAAGCTTATCTACTTCGTTATATTCGTTTGTGTGGCTCAGTTCATTGACGGATACTTCATCGATCCCCATATAGTCGGCAGCCATATCAAGATGTCACCCTTCGCGGTAATCTTTGCGGTGCTGGTATTCGGCGGTCTTTGGGGCTTTGGCGGATTGCTCATAGGTGTTCCCACATTTGCGGTCATCTACGACATATTCAGAAAGATCATGTTCCAACACCTCAGAAAAACGGGCAAAAAGGATATTCTCCGTAAATATCTTGAGGAATCCGGAAAAATAAAGCCCAAACCCGAAGCGGCAGAAGCAACTGCTGCGGCAGTGGCGGCAGATGCTCCTGCAGAGACCGTTGCGGCAGAGACCTCATCAAAAACAAATAACGAGCAGTAATATAACCTAAAAGGTCGTTGTGAGAATCTCACAACGACCTTGATTTTATATGTATTCCGCGATCCTGTATTCGGCGTGTCTGTTACCCTCGATCAGCTTCCGGCCTGTTATAGGCAACGCCTTTTTATTGATATTCGCCACATGCACGGGGACCGAGCCGGTTGATATATCTATCATTTGGGCAAGCTCGGATCTGCGAATAGCGCAGCCTGCGCTCAAAAGCG
Organism: Eubacteriales bacterium; assembly: GCA_045602385.1. Classification (GTDB taxonomy): domain Bacteria; phylum Bacillota; class Clostridia; order Oscillospirales; family CAG-272; genus SVTX01. Next base: position 19,236 of record JAZSBL010000052.1, read on the forward strand.
CCTTTAGCATCTCATACTCCTTTTCGGTCAGATCTATTCTGTACCCCAAGACCAGCGCGCTCCTGCCGTCATCTTCAAGGGCAAGCTTAATAAAATCAAACACGCCGGTAATTTCCTTATTTTCCATCATATAAGCTCCGTTTCATCTGTCTATCAAAAGAGCCCGACGGCAATCTGCCATCGGGCTTTTTTGGTGACCCGCCGGAGACTCGAACTCCGGACCCCTTGATTAAAAGTCAAGTGCTCTACCGTCTGAGCTAGCGGGTCATTTTTTGCTACCCGACTATTATACCACACATAAATGGCTTTGTCAACAATTAATTTAAAAAGAATATACACAAAATAAAATTTTTTTGGAAAATCTCATTTGTGTATATTTCTTTTATATTATTTTAGACCGATTTTTTTATAAGATCTGCCAGCTGAGATATGTTTTCGTCCAATATCGTCGGCAAGGACATATCATCTCTGCCCTCTCCGTTGTTACCGCCACCCAGTATCTCAGAGCGGACCGACTTGACTATCAGCTTGTCAAATCCCCTGAATCTTGCGGGATCAAGGCTTCCGCCAAGGCATGTAATATCGATCGCCCTTTCCTTGAGAGGGGCGGGCAGAGCCTTCTCGGCATATTCCTCCGCGCAGTCTATAAATCCGCAACACATATAGTATGCGGTCTTTACCCCCAGAAGCTCGTCCGTATGCTCTTTCAAATATCTTCTTGCCTTCTTTGCGGGCCTTCCCATTCTTATCGGGAAGCCTATGACTGCAAGGTCATATTCGGTCACACTGTGACTCTCGTTCATATCTATAAGAGTCACCTCGTGGGCAGACAGCTCTCGCATAAGAAGCTCTGCGCACTCACGCGTAGTGCCCCCCGTCGTTGTATATATAATAGCTATTTTCACTTTTTTCTCCGTTTTGTCGCTTTTTTATTATTATAACTCTTATTTGTTAAGAAATCAAGATAAAATCGTTGAAAAAGTGCGCGTTTTGTGATATACTATTTATATATGCTCATTTAACTTGAAGGGACGGTATTTTTATGTCCGAGAAACAGGAAATATTTGAAAAGATCAAAAAGCTGCGCCGTGAGCTTACTCACCACGCAAAGCTCTATTACGTCTACGACTCCCCCGAGATCTCCGACTACGAATATGACATGATGTTCGCAGAGCTTAAAAGATTAGAGGCCGAAAATCCCGAATTTTTCGATCCCGAATCCCCTACCGTACGCGTTGGCGGACAGGCACTTGACAAGTTCAATAAGGTGACTCACACCGCGAGAATGGACTCGCTCGCCGACGTTTTTTCGTACGACGAGCTGCTTGATTTCATTTCGGGTGTAAACAAAATAGTCCCCGACACACTCTGGTCGGTCGAGCCAAAGATCGACGGTCTTTCGGTATCTCTGAGATACGAAAAAGGCGTTTTCGTGCAGGGTGCAACACGCGGCGACGGTGTCGTCGGCGAGGACGTTACCCAGAATCTCCGCACTGTCTTCTCTATTCCCATGACACTCCCGGAGCCTCTTGATATAGTCGTGCGCGGTGAGGTATATATGCCCAGACAGGTATTTGAGCGCATTAATGCAAAGCGTGAATCCGAGGGCAAGGCGCTTATGGCAAACCCGCGCAACGCGGCGGCAGGCTCACTCCGTCAGCTTGACCCCTCTATCACCGCAAGCCGCGGACTTGATATTTTCGTATTTAATTTTCAAGAGGGCTCGCTCTATCCCGACGGACATGCTCCCGAGAGTCATACCGAAACCCTTGACAGACTTGAGGCGCTCGGATTCTCTGTTGTAAAAATGAGAGCCAAGACCGGCGACGCAGACAGTATTATCGAGCATATCAAATCGATAGGCGCTAAGCGTGATTCGCTCCCCTATGACATTGACGGCGTTGTAGTCAAGGCAGATCTCCTTGCCGACAGAAAAATTATCGGCGAGGGTACAAGCACGCCTAAATGGGCGGCGGCTTATAAATTCCCGCCCGAGGAAAAACAGACAAGACTCGAGGATATCACGATAAACGTAGGTCGTACAGGCGTCCTGACACCTACCGCGGTCCTCTCCCCCGTCCGTCTTGCAGGCACGTCTGTAAGCCGCGCATCTCTACACAATCTTGATTTTATCCGCAAGCGCTCAATCATGCTTGGCGATATTGTAACCGTCCGCAAGGCGGGTGATATTATCCCCGAGGTGCTTTGCGCTCATCCCGAAAAGCGTACGGGCGAGGAGCGTGAATTTAATATGCCAACGCTTTGCCCCTCCTGCGGCGAGAAGGTCAGCTATGACCCCGACGAGGCGGCGGCAGTTCGTTGCACGAACCCCTCCTGCCCCGCTCAGCTCTCACGCGCCATTGAGCATTTTGCATCCAAGGCGGCGATGAACATTGACGGTCTTGGTCCTCAGATAATCGATCTTTTGATAGACAATAACCTGATAACAAGCGCCGCAGACCTCTATACTCTTGCGGTCGACGACGTTAAAAATCTTGAAAGAATGGGCGAAAAATCCGCCCAAAACCTGATAGAGGCAATTGAAGCCTCCAAGTCACGCGGACTAGAGAGATTGCTCGCGGCTATCGGTATCCCCAATGTCGGCGAGGTGGCGGCGACCGCGCTCGCGGCAAAATTCCGCACTCTGGACGCGTGCATGTCTGCAAGCCGCGACGAGCTTATCGCTATCCCCGATTTCGGCGAGATAACCGCGGACTGCGTGCTTGATTTCTTTGCGCGCCCCCGCAACCTTCAGCTTTGCGAAAGACTTAAAGCTGCCGGACTGCTTTGCGAGGCGGTCAAGATGGCGACAAGCGATAAATTCGCAGGACTTACCTTCGTACTGACAGGCACACTCCCCACCCTCTCGCGCGACGAGGCAGCCGAGATGATAAAGGCAGAGGGCGGTAAGGTGTCGGGCTCTGTATCAAAGAAAACGAGCTACGTCGTAGCAGGCGATGCCGCAGGCAGTAAGCTGACAAAGGCACGCGAGCTTGGCGTGACCGTCATCGACGAGGAAACACTTATAAAAATGATAAAGGAATAATTATCTTATTCCCGTATATTCAACAATTCCGTTATAAATTCCCTGCGCAAAAAGGCGCGGATTATCTCTCATAAGAGCCGCATCACCGGGATTTGATATAAATCCAAGCTCAACCAAGACCGCGGGCATCGTAGTTTTCTTTAAGACGTAGAGTCCGGGACGGACCTTCATTCCCCTATCCTGAAGTCCGGTAATATTGGATATGGAATCAACTATGTCCTCTCCAAGATCAAAGGCTCTGCTCGGTCGCGAGTAGGCGTATGCCTCAACTCCGTTTGCGCTTGAGTCAAGCGAGGCGTTGGTGTGGATGCTGATAAAATAGTCGGCTCCCCAACTGTTCGCCTCGGTCGTTCTCGCGCGCAGGCTTGACGCGTTTGACGTGCCAAGCTGTGTTTCGGGAGTCGGGCGGGAAAGCTTCACGTCCCAGTTGCCGCTTCTGCGCAACAGAGCTGCAAGCTCCTGACCTACTCTGTATGTAATATCCTGCTCGCGAAGCCCGTTTCCCTCCGCGCCGGTGTTTGGAGGTTCGGGATTGTGTCCCTGATCGATATATATCTTAGGCATTATTTTATCCCCCTGTATCTGTTTTTCTCTATTATTTTATGTTAAGCGCGCGACTTATGTTCAAAAGACGCGCTGACGGAAAGGCATTTTATGACTGACCATATTTCCGAGCTTGATCTCGGAGTTAGCATCTCTCCCGAAAAAAATCGTGTTGAGGGCGGAGTTCTCTACCTTGTGGCAACTCCTGTCGGCAATCTTGCCGATATATCCGCGCGCGCCGTAAAGGTGCTGAGCGAGGTAGATTTTATCGCCGCAGAGGATACTCGCAACTCTATGAGATTGCTCTCCTATCTCGGTATACAGAAGCCGATGCTCTCTTATTTTGAGCATAATAAGCGCTCGCACGGCGAGCTTATCTGCGAAAGGCTCCAAAACGGCGAATCCTGCGCTCTGGTTACCGACGCGGGTACTCCCGCAATATCCGACCCCGGTGAGGATATAGTGGCGCTCTGCGCCTGCAAAGGCATCAAGGTAACGAGCATACCCGGCGCATGCGCCGCAATTCTGGCGCTGACCTTGTCGGGACTTCCCACCTCCCGCTTTTGCTTTGAGGGCTTCCTCTCCGCAGACAAAAAGGACAGACGTGACAGACTTGAGAAGATCAAGAATATAGAATATACCCTCATCTTCCACGAAGCGCCCCATAAATTGAAGGCAACGCTTCAGGATATGTCCAATATCCTTGGCGAAAACCGCAAAATATCGCTCTGCCGTGAGCTTACAAAGCTCAATGAGGATATACACCGCACAACGCTTTCTGGCGCAGTTGATTTTTATGAGGAAAACTCCCCCCGCGGTGAGTACGTGCTTGTAGTCGAGGGCGCAGCCGAGGGCAGCATGACCTCGGAGAAGGACGATCTCCTCTCTTTGAGCGTTGAGGAGCACGTAGAGCATTATATTGCGCTCGGCATGAGCAAAAAGGACGCGATCAAGGCCACCGCCCACGACCGCGGAGTGCCGAAGAATGATATTTATATGAAGATGGTGTAAGAATTAGCAAATTGTATTCATATTAAGCATACTTAACTTTAATTAAGTATGCTTAATTTATTGATGCAAAATAAGATAAAAAATATATAAAATTTTTGAAAAAAAGTATTGACAAAGCAAGTACATTGTGATATAATATCGTAGTCGGCGCAAGACCGACATAAAATATGCTGGTGTGGCTCAATGGCAGAGCAGCTGATTTGTAATCAGCAGGTTGATGGTTCGACTCCGTTCACCAGCTCCATATGGGGGATTTCCCGAGCGGCCAAAGGGGGCAGACTGTAAATCTGTTGTCACTGACTTCGGTGGTCCGAATCCACCATCCCCCACCAAAAAAGACCAAAGGCAAAGCCTTTGGTCTTTTTTGCGCTTGAACATCATGATGAGGACCACCTACAAGCGCGAAGCGGTTGTATTTGCTTGCGCTTGATTAACTATATCCATAAATTCACCTTGGCGCAAGCAGGGTCCTGAATCCACCATCCCCCACCAAAAAAGACCAAAGGCTTAGGGCTTCACTCTAAAGGACAGTTTTCAAAAATACGGTATATCTCTAAGGGGATATGCCGTGTTTTTGTATTTGTGGACACAAATGCAGTGCTTGTCAGGAAAATTGACAAGACATAGGTGAACATAAAGAAGGCTCCCTTGTGCAAAAGGAGTTTTTTTCTACCTTTTGGAAGGTAATTAGATGAAAATTTGCTCGATAGTATTTACAAGCTGCAAAAATTGTGATATAATAAACTCGCTACACAAAACCGAATAAACTTTTAGGGCTAATGGTCTTTCTATTTTCATAGGGGATATTGTACCCTTTTTAGGCATACTACTTTTGAATTTGGTAAAAGCGCAAATTCCAACAGGTAGTATGTCGGATACCATTATCCCGTTTATCTGGTTTTGTGTAGCAGCAATCGGAGTTTGCGTTTTTCGGAGCGTTGACTACGGTCGACGCTCTTTTTTATTTTAGAAAGGATTTTATTATGAAGCTATCAAAAAAATTTTCTCTTTTTTTAACCCAACTTTTAATGATTTTCATGCTTATTCCTTGGTGGTTGTGTCTTGGATTTGCCATCATTGTATTTGGTATAATCATGTTCTCTTATTTACTCTATGATGCTTCAAATATGCCTCCGCTATCACTTCTATTTAAGAAAAATAAAAACTTTGGCGAGGTGACTACTCACTCTTATACTAAAAAAGAAATTAATCATATTTATGATAAAAATGGATATAAGATAGGTTCTTATGAAACAAACGGCAAAAGAGTTACTTACGATTCCACTGATAATAGAGAGTATTCGCCACGATATTTCTATGTAATATTGTATTTATTATATTACCCAATAAATAGGGTAGCTGCAATTGTATTATCTTTTGTAGCACTTTTCTCAAATAAATTTTATGTCTCAATAAAATTGCCTGAAGACTGCAAATCAAATCCTTACAAATACAACAGATTACTATATACGCTTTTCAACGTTATATACGAAAGAGATAAGGTTGGTATAGAAAATTATCGAAAAAAGGTTGAATATAAAAAAACAAAAAAGGAAACGCAAAAAAACAACATACATAATTTATGGAACAGTTTAAAAACAACTCATAAAGAAAAAGTAATACTTGGTATACAGTTAACAATTGTAGCAATAATAATCACGGTTATACTATTAATAATTCTTTTATAAATAACACGCGGGGTATCTTAAGTTTTTGCAACTTAAGATACCCCGATACTGCGCCAGTCCTTCTTCCTGTCGGTAGGTAATGTATTCTTTTGAATTTAAAAACTGTCCTTAAGAAGCCACATCATTTGCCTTTGGTCTTTTTTGCGTTTATAAACACCTTATCCCCTACAAACAATAAAAGCCAATACTACATTGTACCGGCTTTTATCATGTTAATTAATGCTTATCATCTATATACTCTATAATGTCGGATACATCGCACTTTAATGCAGAACATATGCGATCCAAAATATAGGTATCATATCGAACAACACGATTCTTATAATAACGATCTATGGTCTGAAATTTAATCTCGGTGCGCTTTGCCAATTCATAGCGAGTAATGCCACACTTGTCTAAATATTTATCTATAGTCAATCTTACCATTATCATCACCCCTTTGATATATATTTTATCGAATATATACCTACTTGACAATTTCTCTAATTAGGTATATACTTATATAGATATATATCGAGGAGAGTTATTCTATGAAACTTTTGGTTGTAGGCTCTAGAAGTATTACGAGCTTTGATTTATCACAATATATACAATCTGATGTTGACACCATCATAAGCGGTGGGGCTGACGGAATAGACAGTTTAGCTGAACACTATGCAGACCTGCACCGTATATCAAAATACATCTTACGTCCGCAATATAATATTTACGGACGCGCAGCTCCACTTAAACGCAACGAACAAATGGTTGACATGGCTGATGCAGTATTAGCGATATGGGACGGAGATTCAAAGGGTGTACAATATACTTTAAGGTACATTAAAAAAGTCGGCAAACCGCTTACACTTATCGTAGTAAAAAGCATTTAAAAAGGACAGAGGAAACAATAATTCTCTGCCCTTTTGTTTTTTCACTTCGTCATCTTCTCCTGCTTGACCTTTTTGTCAATTACGTGCCTTGACGCAAGCTCGCGCTTGATATCGTCAAGAGAGATGCCCATCTGCACCATAAGGACAAGCACGTGATAGGTAAGGTCGGATATCTCATAAATTGTTTCCGCCTTATCGTCGGCCTTGCCCGCAATAATTACCTCGGTAGACTCCTCGCCAACCTTCTTAAGTATCTTGTCTATTCCCTTTTCAAAGAGATATGTGGTATAAGAGCCTTCCTTTTTTTCGGTCTTTCTGCCCTCAATAAGCTTCATAAGAGATTCAAGCGAGAATGCGCCCTCGGAAAGCTCACTGTTCTCCCATACGGGTTTCGTGAAGCAAGAAAAGCTTCCCGTATGACAGGCAGGGCCGTCAGGCTCTACTATCACCTCAAGGGCGTCATTGTCACAGTCTGCAGTGATAGAAACTATATGCTGATAATTTCCGCTTGTTTCGCCCTTGAGCCAAAGCTCCTGACGTGAGCGACTGTAAAAGCAGGTAAGCCCCTTCTCCATTGAGATTTCAAGGCTCTCGCGGCTCATATAAGCAACCGTGAGAAGCTTTTTTGTTTTGTTATCTATTACTACCGCGGGAATAAGTCCCTTTTCGTCGAATTTAAGCTCGTTTATGTTAAGCATTTTTCTTTCTCCTTAAAACCTTACGGGAATATTGTTTTCTTTAAGCGCGCGCTTTAGGTCGTCTATCCTGACCTCTCCGAAATGGAATATCGATGCGGCAAGTCCCGCCGACATCTCGGGGATCTCCTCAAATAGGGTTACGAAATCCTCAATTTTGCCCGCTCCGCCCGATGCCACCACGGGCACTTTTACCGCATCACACACAGCGCGAAGCATCGGGAGGTCAAAGCCACCCTTAACTCCGTCGGTATCGATGGAGTTAAGCACTACCTCGCCCGCGCCGCGCTCAACGCACTCCTTTATCCAGGAAATCGCTTCCTTGCCGGTGTCCTCACGTCCACCCTTTGCAAATACGCGGAACACTCCGTCCACGCGCTTGACGTCCGCGGAAATAACAACGCACTGGTTGCCGTACCTCTTGGCAGCCTCGTCTATAAGCGATGGATTTCTGATCGCTCCCGAATTCACGCTTACCTTGTCCGCGCCGCATTTAAGCACCCTGTCAAAGTCCTCTACCGTGTTGATTCCGCCACCGACCGTAAGGGGTATAAATATCTGCCCCGCGACCTCGCGCAAAATATCGGTAAAGAGCCTTCTGCCCTCGTGTGATGCTGTTATATCGTAAAATACAAGCTCGTCGGCTCCCGCCGCGCTGTAATATCTCGCAAGCTCCACGGGAGAAGAAACGTCGCAAAGTCCCGCGAAGTTTACTCCCTTTACGACCCTGCCGTCCCTTACGTCAAGACAGGGTATGATCCTTTTCGTTATCATATCAGTACTCTTTCTTATTTTTTAGCCTTGCATATAGCCTCGTCAAGTGAGATCGCGCCGGTGTAGTAGGCCTTTCCTATTATCGCTCCGTAAATGTTAAGCGCGGCAAGCTTTTCTACGTCCTCCACAGAGGAAACGCCGCCCGATGCGACAAGCTGCATGTCGTATTTCTCTGACAGCGTGCGGTAAAGAGCGTGATTTGCGCCCTTCATCGCGCCGTCTTTTGAAATATCGGTGCAAATGATAGTTTTTACACCCATTTTCTGCATTTTCTCGCAGAAATCGTACGCGTCAATGTCGCTTTTCTCTATCCAACCCTTGATCGCGATCTTTCCGTCCTTTATGTCTGCTCCAACGGCTATCTTCTCACCGTATTTCGCCACCGCCGCCGCCAAAAAGTCCTCGTCGGTAACTGCCGCCGTGCCAAGAATTACACGCGCAACGCCTGCCTCAAAATAACGCTCAACGGTAGCCATGTCGCGAATACCGCCGCCTATCTCGCAGGAAAGCGAGGTACTCTCGGCTATCGCCCTGACGACCTCAATATTAGGCGTCGTGCCGTTCTTTGCGCCCTCAAGGTCGACCAAATGCACCCATTCAGCTCCCTTTTCTTCAAAATCACGCGCCACCGAAACGGGGTCGTCGCTGTATACCGTCATCTGATTATAATCGCCCTTGTAAAGACGCACGGCCTTGCCGCCGTAAAGGTCGATTGCGGGAAAGATCAACATTTTTGCATCTCCTATTTACATTTCACAAAATGCCTTTAAAATTTTAAGTCCAACGTCACCGCTCTTTTCGGGGTGGAACTGACAGCCACATACGTTTTTGCTTGCCACCGCCGCGGTGAGATATTCGCCGTATTCGGTATCGGCTATCACGCTACCGTCGCAATTCGCGGCATAGTAGGAATGCACGAAATAGACGTAGTCGCCATCGTTTATATACTTGAATATAGAGTGCTTTTCACCCTTAATTCTAAGCGCATTCCAGCCTATCTGCGGTATCGGCAGATCCTCGGGAATAACGTCGGATATCGGGCGAATGTCTCCCTTGATAAGTCCGAGCCCGGCGTGCTCACCGTATTCAAAGCCGCGCTCAAGCAAAAGCTGCATGCCAAGGCATATACCCATAATAGGCTTGCCCTTTTCTGCCTCCGAGACAAGAACCGCGTCAAGCCCCGACTCGCCAAGCTTCTCTGCCGCATCGCCAAACGCGCCTACGCCCGGCAGGATAAGGCGGTCTGCCGCCATTAGCACCCGAGGCTCAGATGTCACAACGACATCCTCGCCTATCGCGCCAAATGAGCTTTTAAGCGAGAAAAGATTGCCTACTCCGTAGTCGATTATAGCCGTCATAATACTCCCTTGGTGCTGGGCACCTGATCTGCGAACTTTTCGTCAATGGCAACCGCCGCGCGAAGAGCCCTGCCCGTAGCCTTAAACGCGCCCTCTATGATGTGGTGTGTGTTCTTTCCGTCGAACTTCTTTATGTGAAGCGAGCATTTTGCCTCACGAACAAATCCGTACCAGAACTCCTCGACAAGCTCGGTATCAAAATCACCGACTCTCGGAGACGGCAGATCAAGCGCGCAGCCGAGATACGCTCTGCCGGAAAGATCTACGGCGGAGAGTATAAGCGCCTCGTCCATGGGAAGTATCATAGAGCCGTAACGGTTGATCCCCTTCTTGTCGCCAACTGCCTCCGAGAATGCCTTGCCCAAGCAAATACCGATATCCTCGGTTGTGTGGTGAGCGTCCACGTTCATGTCACCCTTGCACTTGATCGTCAGATCAAAGCGACCGTGTGACGCGAAAAGCGTGAGCATGTGGTCAAGAAATCCACAGCTCGTCTCTATTTTGCTCTTGCCCTCTCCGTCGAGATTAAGCTTTAGCTTTATATCTGTCTCCGCAGTCTTGCGGTTTATCTCACTAACTCTCATTTTTCTTCCTCCAATATCTCCTTGATTGCGGCAACGAGCGCCTGCATCTCCTCCATCGAGCCGACGGTTATGCGGTTGTAATCCTCAATTATCGGCTTTTCCCAATGGCGGACGAGTATTCCCCTCTCACGGAGCTTCAAGTAAAGCTCACCGCCACCTATGCTATCGTGCTTGGCAAAAAGGAAATTTGCCTTCGAATCGGTCATGCTAAAGCCAAGCTCTTTAAGCTCACCTTTGGCATATTCTCTGTTTTCGATTATTTTCTTGCAGTTTTCCTTGGTGTATTCCTCGTCCTCAAGCACTCCAAGTCCCGCAGCCATCGTCATTGAATTGACGTTATATGGATTAGTCGAGTATCTTATCATATTGAGATCCGCTATAAGCGCGGGCGAGCCTATACCAAAGCCAAGCCTTGCGCCAGCCATCGACCTTGATTTTGAGAAGGTCTGCGTCACAAGAAGATTGTCATATTTTTTAGTCAGCTCCACCGCGCTTTCCGCGCCGAAATCAACGTAAGCCTCGTCGATAACGACCACGTTGTCGGGGTTCGACTTAACTATCCTCTCTATCTCATAAAGAGAAAGTGCGATTCCCGTGGGGGCATTTGGGTTGGCGATAAATATCGTCTTGTTCTTTCCAATATAATCTTCAACGTTTATACTGAACTTTCCGTCAAGCGGTATCTCTGTATAGGGCACACCGTTCAACTCGGCAAACACCGAATAAAATCCGTAGGTTATATTCGGAAATATCGCGCCGTTGTCCTTGTCGCAGAAGGCCATAAACGCAAAGTTCAACACCTCATCAGAGCCGTTCGTGCATATCACACATTCGGTCGAAACACCGTAAACCTCTGCGATTTTAGATACAAGCCTTTTTGCCTCGGGATCGGAATAAAGCTCTACGCTCTCTGCCGCGCGCGCCGCATATTCTACCGCCTTTGGGGACGGAGGAAAGGGAGATTCATTGGTATTCAATTTTATATATTTTCTTTCCTTAGGCTGCTCGCCCGGCGTATATGGCGTAAGCGCCTTATACTTCTCGCACAAAAATCTGCTCATTTTATTCTTCGTCCTCAAAACGTATGGTAGCGCTCTTTGCGTGCGCTCCAAGTCCTTCCTTTTTCGCAAAGAATGCAACGTCATTCGCAACCGCTCTGAGCGCATCCCTTGTATAATACGTGTACTGTGTCTTTTTTACGAAATCATCAACCGACAAGGGGCTTGAGAATTTCGCTGTGCCGCTTGTGGGAAGCGTGTGATTGGGTCCTGCGAAGTAATCTCCAAGTGCCTCGGGGCAATTGCGACCCATGAATATCGAGCCTGCGTGACGTATCTTGTCAAGATAATCAAAGGGATTATCAACACAAAGCTCAAGATGCTCGGGAGCGATCTCGTTTGCTATCTCGATCGCCGCATCAAGTGTGCCAGCTACTATTATTTTTCCGTTGTTATCTATAGACGCTCTCGCTATTTCCGCGCGCGCAAGCCTCGGTATCTGGTATTCAAGCGCCTCGCTTACCTTTTCTGCAAGAGAGTAGCTGTCGGTGACAAGCACCGCGCTTGCCATTCTGTCATGCTCCGCCTGGGAGAGAAGGTCTGCCGCGACGTGGCGGGGATCGCTCTTTCCGTCCGCAACGACAAGTATCTCACTGGGACCGGCTATCATATCGATCGATACAACGCCGAACACCTGCTTTTTAGCCTCCGCAACGAATGCGTTTCCTGGGCCTACTATCTTGTCAACCTTTGGCACGCTCTCGGTCCCATATGCCAGCGCCGCTATCGCCTGCGCGCCGCCAACCTTGATTATCGTGTCGATTCCGGCTATCTTCGCCGCCGCCAATATAACGGGATTGACCTTACCGTTTTTCTGCGGAGGAGTTACCATTACCACCTCGCCGACACCCGCTATCTTTGCAGGAATGGAATCCATAAGAACCGTGGAGGGATAAGCCGCTGTTCCGCCGGGTACGTACAGACCCGCGCGCTCAATGGGTGTGATCCTCTGTCCGATTATCACTCCGTTATCTTCCCTTATCTCAAAGCCGTTTCTCTTCTGCTTTTCATGGTATCTGCGGATATTTGCCGCCGCCTTTTCGATTATATCGATAAATTCCGGCTCAACAAGTGAAAATGCCTCGTCTATCTCCTCCTTCGTCACTCTGAGTGACGAAAGGCTCGCCTTGTCAAATTTTTCTGTATATTCAAGAAGTGCCGCGTCTCCGCGCTCTCTGACGTTTTTGATTATATCAGCTACGGTATCCTCAACGTTTACCGCAGGTACCGCGCGGGCGAATATCTCCTTATTCTCAACCTCGCCGTATTTAAGTATCTTTATCATTTTACCGTTTCCCCGTATAAGCCCTTTGTTATCTTTTCGATCATCTCGCCCTTGAATTTCGTACTTGCCTTATTTGCAATAAGCCTTGCACTTATCGGCACGATGTCCTCTACAACCGAAAGCCCGTTTTCCTTAAGCGTCCTGCCGGTTTCAACTATGTCAACTATAACGTCCGACAAAGAGAGGATAGGTGCTAACTCAATAGATCCGTTAAGATGGATTATATCGATCTCTCTGCCCTTTTGAGTATAGTGAGCCTTTGCTATATTGGCAAATTTTGTCGCAACTCTTAAGGCTCTCTTGGGGTTGTCCTTAAAGCCGTCGGGCGCTGCCACCGCAACCTTGCATTTACCGATATCAAGATCAAGAAGCTCATAAACATCGGGGGAATATTCAAGCAAAATATCCTTGCCCGCAACTCCGATATCCGCCGCCCCTCGCTCAACGTATATCGCAACGTCGGAGGGCTTTACATAAAAATATCTGACCCCGGGAGCCTCGAAAACGAGCTTGCGGGACGGTGTGTGTATTTCGGGACACACGTAGCCTGCGTTTTCAAAATAAGCAAGCACCGTGTCGCCAAGTCTTCCTTTTGGGAGTGCTACGTTTATCATAAATCGATT
>JAZSBL010000053.1:0-11338 GCA_045602385.1 Eubacteriales bacterium
ACGGTGATCTTGTTATTCCACCAGGACTGTGTTGCCTGAACGTAGGACTCGATAACAACCTCGTCATCGATCTGTGCAGCGATATAGTCCGCATGTGTCATAGCAGATGCCGTATTTACAGCTGTAATGTGTGTGTTAACACCGTTATACCAGTAAACGAAGCCTTCAACGTCAACCACGTCGCCAACGTTAATATTGGCAAAAGCCTTATATACGTCTGTGCTGGGATCGGTGAGGTATCTCTCTACGCAGAAGCTGAAGCTCTCGCCGCCCTGCTTGAATGTAACGTAGATATCGTCACCGGGCTCGCCGTTCTTGTACTCGATCTTCTCAACTGTAAGGCCCTTGAAAATTGCCAGCTCATTCTGGTGCTTGAGCAGCTCATCCTCGTCGGCAAGAATTCCGGTAAGGTCAGCGGGCTCTGCGATATAGCTGTCTGCGCCATCTACGAATGTAAACGTAGCGTCAACGATCTCTACCTCGCCTGCCCATTCGCCCTTATATCCCTCAACTCTGATCTTTGTACCGGGAACGAGCTTCGCAGCATCCTCCTCGGAGCAAGCCATCTCGTATGCGAGATATGCGCCTGTGGGATCCTGGAGATAAACGGTGATCTTGTTATTCCACCAGGACTGTGTTGCCTGAACGTAGGACTCGATAACAACCTCATCGTCGATTTCAGCCGCAACGTATTCCTCGTGAGTCATAACGCCGTTATCACCTGCAAGGGCTACAACCGCGCAAAGCGACACGCAGCAAAAAACTGCCAAAAGCAATGCCAAAAACTTCTTCATAACTTTTCTCCTTTATTTTGCGGGTCGAAACCCGATTTCTTAATCTCATTATACACTTTTTTTGAAAAAAGTCAATATCTAATATCATTTTCCCTCCAATTTCTAAAAGTAAAATCAAAACAACGCCCCACACAGGCGCATTTTTATATACAATAACAAAAAGGGCTTGAACTTCAAGCCCTTTTTTTCAATTTTACGCGAATCAGGATTCTATCTCCGTATTAGAGCCTTCCTCGGCTGCGTCTTCGTTTTTCGGCTCTGTGGCGATCTCAATAGGACGCACCTGATCAAGCTTAAACAGCGTAGTCATCTCTGAGAAAAGATTGTCGATAAACTCGTCGTCAACGGTCTTCTTTCTTCTCCTCGCCTTAACGACCTCCTCGATAAGCTGACCTGCGGCATCTCTCAATGATGCCGAGCCCGCAAACACGGGAGTTACGAAGGTATTGTCGATATTATCCATAAGTATCTTGGAGGCATCTATCTTTACATTATAGTAAAGATCGTTATTCTCTCCGGATCTCGAGATATAATCCTTATATTCTGCGCTGTCAAGCGCCTTGTGGGTTACGGGTAGATATCCCTCGGTCTGCGCGTAGGCGATCTGAACCTCGTTTGTCATAAGATACTGAACGAAGAGCCAGGATGCCCAGACCTCCTGTTCATCCTCCTTATTAAAAATACAAACGCTTGGTCCCTGAGAGATCATCTTGGGATTTTCAACGTCGTACTGAGGAATAGGCCTTACGACCGTTTCGAAGTCAACGACCTCCTCCTTGTGGATATCGATCAGAGGAGCGTCAGTTCCCATCCATGTCGCGCCCGCGGTAGAGTCGATAGCGAAAACGCACTGTCCGGCATTAAGGTAATTTCCGGGATAGCTGGAGATCTTGAAAGTAGAAAACGCGCGTGTGCCGGCATGCTTCGCGACCTCAAAGAGAATATCACGGGTAGTGTCATTAAAGATCTGTATCTCCGCGGCAGACGTGGAATAACCCGCGCCCTTCTGCTTGAGCATGCTTATCATCATGTTGTCGGTGGACTTGTAGATAAATGGGATCATGGTCTTCTGTCCGTTGAGCACGTAGGTGCCGTCGGAATTCTTTGCCATAGCCGCCTCGCTGACCTCCCAAATAAAGTCCCACGTCAGGACGTCGGGGATCGTATATCCAAGCGCCTCAACGTAATTCTTGTTGATATAGCAGGCCTCTGTCGAGCGCATGAACGGCATCGCGAACTGCGCGCCGCCTATCTTGCCCTCCTCAAGGAATTTTTCAACTACCTCCTCGCGCTTGGGTGAATCAAATTTGAGCTTACTGCCGCCGAATCCGTATTCCTCATCCTCCATAAGCGAATCGAGCTTGACCATGATATCAACGCCCTGCATATAGGTCGCGATATGGTCAGGGTAGCTGATGCAGACGTTAGGTGTGGTTTTCGTCTGAATATTCGTAATGACGTCCTGATATATCAGATTGTAGTCGGAATACGGCTTGAAGTTGACCTTGACGTTGGGGTAAATCGCCTCAAAATCGGCTATCGCCTTTTTGTATATCTCAACCTGTGTCGCGTTGTTGTCATTCTTTGCCCAGAAGGTGATCTCTACGCTTTTCGTTTCGTCAAATTTGACTGTTGTGTCGAAATCCACGCCGTTATCTGCGAGATTGCCTGTGCCGTTAATATCGCCGCTGTTAACGTTACCGTCACCGTCGTTACCATTCTCCCCCTCCTTGATAACACCGCGGCCGTGGCACGCGGCAAAGGCAGAGCCAACCATGACGATACAGAGGAGCAATGAAACAAGCTTTAAAAATATTCTCATCCCTTAAGACCTCCTCGGGAAACGCCCGCCATGATTTTGTTGCGGAATATCAAGAACAGCACGATAAGCGGCGCGGATACCGCGACCACCGCCGCCATCATTCCGGGAATATTCTGTCGTCCGAATCCGCTCTCACGTATCGCCTGAATTCCGTTTGATACGAGGAAGTATTCGGGATCGTCGGTCACAAGTCTGGGCCATACGTAGCTGTTCCAGCACTCGATAATCTTCAATATTATTACAGTAATTACAGTTGGCTTGCATATCGGGAGAACCACCTTTATAAGGAACTTAAGATCGGTAGTTCCGTCAACCTTTGCGGCAAGATAAAGCTCGTCGGGTATCTGCGCAAAGTTTTCCTTCAAAAGATAAATGTAGAATACCGAGGCAACGCTTGGCAATATAAGACCTGTAAAGGTATTGCGAAGATCAAGGCTTGTCACGGTCACGAAATTCGTGATGACCACAAGCTCGCCGGGTATCATCATAAGCGAGAGAAGGAATGTAAACGCAAAGCTCTTGCCGGGAAAATCAAGTCTTGCAAATGCAAATGCCGCAAGAATCGATACAACAAGCATTATCGCCGTTGTAAGCAGCGTGAATATCAGCGTGTTGAGGAAATAATCCCCAAGCGGTACTGCAGAAAACGCAGTTTTAAAGTTCTCCATCGTGGGGGCAAGCGTGTATAGCTTCGGGGTAAACTCCGAGTTGTACGCGCCCTGACTCTTAAGAGATGTCAAAATCATATAGTAGAACGGGAAAAGCACCAGCACCGCCCAGAACGCGAGCATTATATATACAAGGACCTTTCCCACCGTAGAGAGCGTGCGGGAGCGCTTCTCCGCAGCAATAAGGCTTTTATTATCTTTCATTTTCAAAGCACCTCCCATATCAATAGTGAACGTGCTTCTTGCTGACCGCAAGGTTGATACCCGTAATGATCAGAACAATGAAGAACAAAATGACCGCCGCCGCGGACGCGTAGGACGGATAACCGCCGCTTGCGCCGTAAAGCATATCGTAAACGTAGCCGACTATGGTGTTCATGCCCGCGACGTTAAGGTTTGTGCCAAAGAGCGCCACCGAATCGTTATACGCCTTGAACGCGCCGATAAATCCGGTAATAACAAGATAGGATACCATAGGGGAGATCATCGGGAGAGTGATTCTCCAGAACACCCTTGACTTACTCGTGCCGTCGATCTTTGCGGCATCGTAATAGGTCTGATTTACAGACGCCAGCGATCCGGTGAGAATAAGTATCTTGAACGGCATAACTATCCATACGGTATAGAAGCAAAGAACGAACATCTTTGCCCAGTAAGGTCCCTCAATAAAATCAACCGTCTCGCCGCCAAAGGCGTTGATAAGAAGGTTGACCATACCGTCGGTATATTCGGTGGGCTTGAAGAGTATCATGAAAACAAGTCCTACCGCCAGAGTATTGGTAACGTAAGGCAAAAAGTATACCGTCTGGAAGAGCTTGCGAAGCCACTTTATCGAGGAAAGACCAAGTGAGATAACAAGCGCGATGGCCGTTGAAAGCGGAACGGTGATGATAACGAGAATGAAGGTGTTCTTAAGCGCCTGCAGAAAATAGGGGTCGCTGAGCACCTTTTCAAAGTTCCCAAATCCGATACCCGTGGAGTACTGGGTAACGAAATTGAAATTCTCCTCTACCGAGTAAATGAAGACGTCTATCAGAGGATAGACCATAAACGCGCCTAAAAACAGGAACGCGGGAAGCAGATAAAGCCAACCCTTAAAGCTTTTTTTCTCCATTTTATCTCTCCTTTCGATAAAATTCCCATATCTATGTTCATTATACTATAAAATCTTTGATTTGTAAAGATTTTGGCGCAAATTTGGCAAAATTAAACGCCGCGCGGCAGGTCTGTCTTAAGATCGCCCAAATGAGAGGTGATATTCTTCTCTGCAAGTGTAAAATTACCGTCAAACTCGAAGATAGATATCGATGCGTTGCTGACCCAGGCCACCTTTCCCATATCGGACGCGTCAAGACCCTCGGCAAGAGCGCAGATAGCCCTTATAGGCGTCGCGTGTGTCGCTATGATAATGCAGCCCCCGTCGTGCTTCTCCGCTATCTCACGGACTGCGCCTTCTATCCTCGCCGCCATAGCTGCGACCGACTCTCCGCCCACGGGGACAGCCCTTCCGATGTCGTTTTTCCAGACAGAGTATTCCTCGGGGTATTTTTCCTCTATTTCGACAAAGGGCATCATCTCCCACTCGCCTGCGTATATCTCACGGAGTCTTGCATCCTTTACAACGTCAAGAGATAGCGCGCGTCCAACCTCCGCCGCAGTGTCATACGCGCGCGACAGATCGCTTGAATATATAGCGTCCACACCGCTCTTGCCCTTAAAATATTTGCCGCAAAGCCGCGCCTGCTCACGTCCAAGCTCGGTAAGAGCAATATCGGATTGCCCGGTGAAGAATTTCAGGTTGTTTGATATACTGTATCCGTGACGGATCATAATAATTTTGGTAGCCATTTCAAGCCCTCCGATATGCGCTGATCTACCGAAAATTATACCACAGGCATACACACCCTGTCAAGTTTTGCGCGGTGAAAAAAGAACAAAACTTCTACCCCCTTAAATTACGCGTTTTCTGTTGACTTGTAAGCGGTTATGTGATATAATTATAGTGTATATGTATTTTTAATTCCCACTCGGAGGTGGCATATGGCATCCGATAATATCAAAAAAACAGCAGCCGATATCGGAGAGAAGCTCTCGAAGCTCCCTCCCGTACGGACCGTGACCAATATAAAGGACGAGATCCGCGAGAATATAGACGCGATCAAGCAGCGTGACCCCGCCGCGAAAAGCGACATTGAGGTGCTGCTTCTCTACTCCGGACTTCACGCGACCCTTGCATACCGCGTTTCTCATAAGCTCTATATCAGCGGACACACATTTTCCGCGCGCGCGATAAGCCAGACGGCAAAATTCTTTACAGGTATCGAGATACATCCCGGCGCGACCATCGGTAAGGGACTGGTAATCGACCACGGAACAGGCGTGGTCATAGGCGAGACCGCAGAGATCGGCGACAACTGCACGCTCTATCAGGGCGTAACTCTTGGCGGTACGGGAAAGGATCTCGGCAAGAGACACCCCACCCTTGGCAACAACGTGCTTGTAGGCGCGGGCGCAAAGGTTCTCGGCCCAATTGTTATAGAGGACAACAGTAAGATTGCCGCAAACGCGGTGGTCCTTAAGGATATTCCGCAAAACAGCACGGCTGTCGGTATCCCCGCGCGTGTCGCAAGACAGGCAGGCAGACGCGTGGACGACCTTGACCAGGTGCATATCCCCGACCCTGTTGCGCAGGAAATATCCAAGCTGGAAGCAAAAATAGACGACCTCTCGCGCGAGCTTGAGGCCCTGAAGCCCCCCAAACGTGCAGCGCGCACGGGAAAGGTTGAAAAATGAACTATATCCTCTTCAATCCGAAATCAAACAGCGAGAACAACGACCTCAATATCATTCCGGGCAAGGCCGAGCTTGAAAGACTTGGCGCAAAGCAGATAAACCTGCTTGAGGAAAACGTGCGCGAATTTCTCGGCACACTGACAGGTGAGGACAAGGTATATCTCTGCGGAGGTGACGGAACGATCCACCACTTTGTGAACAACGCGAGAGGCTTCAGATTCCCCTGCCCCGTATACGTAATACGCTCAGGCACAGGCAACGATTTCCTCAACGATATAGGACAGACCGATCCCGCAACGCTCTTTGACGTCAGTATGTATCTCTCCGATCTCCCCGAGGTCGAGATAGACGGTGAAAAGCGACTTTTCATCAACGGTGTCGGTATGGGAATCGACGGCGAGGTCTGCGACGGCGTTGAGCAGTACAAGAAAAAGACGGGCAAAAAAGCAAACTACACCGCAATTGCATTAAAGCTCCTTGCCTATAAGTATAAGCGACCGTCCGCAACCGTGACGGTTGACGGTGTCACCCACCGCTTTGACGACGTCTGGATGGCAAGCGCAATGCACGGCAGATATTTCGGCGGCGGAATGATGATCGCCCCCACGCAGGACAGAAACACAGGTAAGATGAGCGTTATGGTAATGCACGGCGGCTCACGGGCGAAGATCCTTACGATATTCCCCTCCGTATTCAAGGGCGGACATATCAAGCATAGGGAAATAGTAGAGATATTCGAGTGCGACGAGGTAACAGTTAACTTCGGTATCCCGATCGGATTTCAGGCAGACGGAGAAGTCAAGCCGCAAATGCTCAGCTACACCGCGCGCTCGGCAAACTACGTCAAGCGACTTGCAGAAGAAAAGGCAGAAGCAGAGGCGCTCGCCACGGTAGAATAAGCACAAAAATACATAAATTTCAAGGATAAGGAAAAGCATATGTCAATTTTAAGAGGAAACGCAATAGTAGGACAGTCCGGCGGACCTACCGCCGCTATAAACGCAACGCTTGCAGGCGTTATCTACGGAGCAATGCACTCCGAGAATATCGGTAAAGTATACGGCATGAAGAACGGCATAGACGGACTTCTCGCCGACACAGTAATCGAGCTTGACGGCTATTTCCCCGACGACGATGCGTTTGAGGTGCTCAAGCGCACTCCCGCGGCGGCTCTCGGCTCATGCCGTAAAAAGCTCCCCACGGAAAGCGACCCCAAATATAAACAGACCTTTGAAAAGATAATCGAGCAGTTCAAGAAATACGACATAAAATATTTCTTCTACATCGGCGGAAACGACTCTATGGACACCGTCGCAAAGCTCTCTAAATATACAAGCGAGTGCGGCTACGAGGTTCGTATCATCGGTGTTCCCAAGACCATAGACAACGACCTGCTCGGCACAGACCATACACCCGGATTCGGTTCCGCGGCAAAGTATATCTCTGTCACAATGCAGGAGATACTCCGCGACACCGCGGTATATACCGTAAAGGCGGTAACCATCGTTGAGATAATGGGACGCGACGCAGGCTGGCTCACAGCTTCAAGTGAGCTTGGTCGCCTTGTCGGTCTCCCTTCCCCCGACCTCGTTTACCTCCCGGAGCGCGCGTTTGATATGGACGAGTTCTTCGCGGATATCAAAAAGCTCCTCCAGGATAAGCCCAATATCGTTGTCGCTGTGTCCGAGGGACTTCAGTTCGCGGACGGAAGATTTGTCGGCGAATCCACTCAGGGCGGCGCGGTAGATGCGTTTGGCCATAAGTACCTCGCAGGTACCGCTAAGGCGCTCGAGCTTGCCGTCAAGGACAAGCTCGGCATCAAGGTACGCTCTATCGAGCTTAACCTCCCCCAGCGCTGTGCTTCTCATATCGCCTCCAAGTGCGACATCGAGGAGTCCTTCGGCGTAGGTAAGGCAGCAGTATCGGCAGCCGAGCAGGGCGTCAGCCGCGAGATGATGGTAATTCTCCGCGATAATAATGAGGGCGAGCCCTATTCAAGCGTCTACGGTCATATGGATATCGACCTTATCGCAAACAGAACCAAGTTCGTTCCCAAGCACTATATAAACGAGCGCGGTAACCACGTCACCGACGAGTGCCTGCGCTATATCCTCCCCCTTATCGAGGGCGAGTGCTACCCCGAATACAAAAACGGTCTCCCCGTTTTCTTTGAGTTTTAAGGATGCGAGGGGGCGCGCTTGGGGAACTTTTTGAAAAAAGGTTCCCCAAACCCCTCAAAAACTTTCAATAGTAAAAAAATTTAATCTAAACCCACAATAAACTTCACTACGGGAAGCTTTTCCTTGTACTTTGGGAAGTTTTTTGGATCCTTAAACCTTTTTTTCAAAAAAGGTTTAAGCCTCCGGAGGAAAAAATGAAAATTGGATTTGTATCACTCGGTTGTCCGAAAAATCAGCTTGACACCGAGGTAATGCTCCACGAGATAGCATCGCGTGGTCACGAAATAACGCCTGAGGAAACTGAGGCGGACATAGTAATAATAAACACCTGCGCTTTCATCGAGTCGGCGAAAAAAGAGGCGATAGATAACATTCTTGATATCGCGTGGCTCAAAAAGCACCATACGCTCAAAGGACTTATCGTCACCGGCTGTATGGCAGAAAGATACGGCAAGGAGATACTTGAGGAGTTCCCCGAGGTCGACGCCGTTCTTGGCGTAGGAAGCATACACAATATTTGCGAGGCAGTCGACAGCGTCATCGCCAATATCGGCAAGAAGCAGAAGAAGGGTCAGCCCGACTGCCGCTATTATTCGCACGAGGACAAGAACACGGTAAAGCTGGGCGGTGACAGAATACTCACCACGCCCGAATACGCGGCTTACCTTAAAATAAGCGAGGGCTGCGATAACCGATGCACATATTGCGCCATCCCCGACATTCGCGGAAAATTCCGCTCTCGCCCGATGGACGAGCTTGTAGAGGAGGCAAAGGAGCTTGACGCACTCGGTGTCCGCGAGCTTACCGTCATCGCGCAGGACACCACGAGATACGGCAAGGACATCTACGGCGAGTACTGTCTTGACAAGCTCTTGCATAGAATAACAGAGGAAACGAATATTCCCTGGCTAAGAATTCTTTATTGCTACCCCGACAAAATGACCGACGGTCTTATCGAGGAGATGAAGAACAATCCGAGAATACTCAAATATATCGACCTGCCTCTCCAGCACATCAGCGACAGAGTACTGCGCAGAATGAACCGTCACGGCCGCAGCGCGGAGATACGCGAGGTGCTTGAGAAGATCCGCCGCGAGATACCCGACGTAGTTATCAGAACGACGTTTATCGTCGGTTTCCCCGGTGAGAGTGAGGAGGACTTCACCGAGCTTTGCGAGTTCGTCAAGGAGCAGAGATTTGCGCGCGCAGGAGTATTCACCTACTCGCGCGAGGAGGGCACGCCCGCATACGACTTTGAGGATCAGATAGACGAGCAGATAAAGCAGGACAGAATGGACATTCTGATGCAGACGCAGATGCGCATCAGCGAGGAACTCAACAACGAGAAGATAGGCAAGACCGTAAACGTCCTGTGCGAGGACTACGACCCCGTAAGCGAGTATCACTTTGGCAGAAGTGAGGCAGACGCGCCCGAGATCGACGGCAAAGTATTCTTCAAGTACGACGGACGCATCGCGCCCGGAAGCTTCGTCAAGGTCAAGGTACGCAGTATAACCGACTACGACCTCTGCGGCTTTGCGATGAGCGAAAAGAAATAACAGCTCCTGAAAGGACATAATGAAATGAAATCTAAAATGAATCTTCCCAATAAGCTTACAGTCGTCCGCCTTATAATGGTACCGATATTTATGGTAGTAATGCTCTTGCCCGTGTTCGGAAATTATTCGGTTGAGGTAAATATGATACTCAACGTAGTCGGCGCGCTTCTCTTTATTGCGGCATCCTTTACGGATATGCTTGACGGTAAGATAGCAAGAAAGAATAATCTCGTCACCGATTTCGGTAAGTTCATGGACCCTCTTGCAGACAAGTTCATGGTAATCGGCGCGCTCCTCTGCATATTCTTTAACGCATCTATGGCGGGAAATAAGATAATGAGCATCGTATATTTCTTTGCTCTTGTCATCATCTTCTTCCGCGAGCTTGCGGTAACCTCGATAAGACTCGTAGCGTCCTCGTCGGGTGGCGTAGTGATCGCGGCAAACATGCTTGGCAAGATCAAAACGGTAACGCAGATAGTCGCTATCTCGTCCGCCATGCTTGAGCCCGTGCTCTGGAGAGTTGTCAACATGATCGCAGGCAAGGCTCTGATTCCCGAGATGATGATCAATTATCCCCCGCTCACACTTGTAGCAACTATCGTTACTATCTACTTTACAATTCATTCAGGCATAAACTACATAGTAGGAGCTTGGAAATACCTCGATCCTGAGAAATAATATTTGAAAAAGAAAAGACGGAGATTTTGAAGTGAACCCCGTTTAGTTCACTTCAATTTCTCCGTCTTTTCTATTCGCAATGAATAACAAGACATTCCTTGCCTATACTTTCCGCGTATTTGATAACCGATAATGTTCCCTTGGAGTGACCGTCCCAAAATGCAATCACCTTGTCTGCACAATCAACTATCTGCCTATTGCGCACAATGGGCGCGGCGCGACCGTACAACTCATATTGCGGGCGAAAAACCGTGAGTTTTATCCCCTTATCAAGCGCGTATTTTTCAGCGCAAGCGTCCACACCGACAGCGCCGCCCGAAATGATCTCGTCCGCCTCACCTATGTGCAGACTAATGTCCGATATTATGATACTACGCGAGCCAACTACGGCAACCTTCATAAATAACCTCTCCTTTAATACTTTTTGTGTACTTATTATAAGTATACTTACAACATTATACCATAAAATAATCTTAAAATATACTTACATTAAGATTTTTTGGAG
Source organism: Eubacteriales bacterium (assembly GCA_045602385.1). Lineage (GTDB taxonomy): Bacteria > Bacillota > Clostridia > Oscillospirales > CAG-272 > SVTX01. Next base: position 11,003 of record JAZSBL010000053.1, read on the forward strand.
ATTTTTTATGAGAAACAAAAACAACAAACATCTTGGCATTGAGGTTGACCCCGAGCTGCACTACAAGCTCCATTATATTTCAAAATATTATGGGCGATCTGCAAACGGTGAGATACTCTATCTCATAAGACAAGAGATCAAAGCGTTTGAGGAAAAAGAAGGCAAGATAGAGCTCCCCGAGAAATAATATTTGAAAAATAAAAATCCACCCGCGAAGCGGGTGGTTTTTCACATGCGGGCATAGCCCTATGTTCCTCGCTATGCGTAAACGCACTGACGCGGACTGCCAACTGCGTAGGATTGTTACTTGCTGCCAGCAAACTGGCCGTTATCGTC
>JAZSBL010000054.1:0-53701 GCA_045602385.1 Eubacteriales bacterium
ACTAAGGTCGCGTTCTTTGCAAGCTTCGCCTCAGTCCTTCTGTCAGTCGAATCAACGCCCTTTATTTGCGTTGTTTCCATTTCCATATAAGCGCCCTCGTCAAGAACGACTACCGAGGTGGGATTCATAAGATTCTTACCGTTTCCATCTCCCTCGCCATAATGCTTTTCAACGTACTTTACCTTTGCGTTCTTGCCAAGGTAGAAGGAGTGTATTCCGCTATGCTCACTGTCCTGAACACCGCAGTTGTGTATTCCGCATCCGGCAATGATAAGGACGTCTGCATCCTCTCCGATATGGAAATCGTTATATACCGTTTCCTTGATGCCGCTCTCCGCCAGAATAACGGGGATATGGACGCTCTCACGCTTTGTTCCCGCTTTAATATAGATGTCAATTCCGGGCTTGTCCGTTTTCTTTTCAATAACGATGTTTTCCGAGGACTTCTTTTCAAATGTCTCTCCGTCAACACGGATCGAGTATGCGCCCTGTGGAACGCCCTCCAGGTCTGCTACCTCTCGCAGAAGGTTGAGTTTAAGGCTATCAAGCTTTTTTTCTGCCATTATTCCTCACCTCCACTTGCATATTTGCACGCCGCCTGAGCAGAAAGAAGCTCGGGCAGGATCTCATTTTTCGTTCCGTATGCGGCGATCTTGCCGTTTGCGATAACAATGATCTTATCTGCAATATCAAGAATACGCTCTTGGTGCGAAATGATAAGAATATTCCCCTGTGTACGCTCGTGCATCTTCTCAAACACCTTTATAAGGTTATTGAAGCTCCAGAGGTCTATTCCCGCCTCGGGCTCATCGAATACCGAGAACTTTGTACCGCGCGCATTGATCATTGCGATCTCAATTCTTTTAAGCTCACCGCCTGAGAGAGATTCATTGACCTCGCGGTTAACATATTCCTTTGCGCAAAGACCTACCTCGGAGAGGTATTTGCACGCCTCGGCAACCGAGATCTTCTCTCCCGCCGCCATAGATATCATATCCTTTACCGTAATACCCTTGAATCTGACGGGCTGCTGGAAGGCGAAGCTGATGCCCGCTCTTGCGCGCTCTGTTATGTTCATATCGGTGATATCTACTCCGTCAAGAATTATCTGTCCTGAATCTGCTTTATATATACCGGCGATAAGCTTGGCAAGAGTTGACTTACCCGATCCGTTTGGACCTGTTACCGCCACAAATCTTTCATTTATAGTCACACTTACGTCGTCAAGGATCTTGACCTGCTTTCCGGTCTTTTCATCTGTAACGCTGTAAGAAAGATTTTTGATCTCTAACATATTTTTCCTTTCTAAAAATTAATATAGGCCACACTGCCTCATATTATTTTAACATATATTATAGCTTAAATCAATAGATTATAATTAATTTGTTGGCAAAAAAATTGGCTTTACAAAGCAAAAAGGGTGCGGATAACGCACCCTTTATTTTATTTATCCAAAAATCTGCAAGCAGCAAGCGCCGCAGTAGCTCCGTCACCGCACGCGGTTGATATCTGGCGGATATTTTTCGTTCTGCAATCGCCCGCTACAAAGAGTCCCTCGGTAGTGGTCAGGCAGTTCTCGTCAGATACGATATATCCCCTATCCGACAATTTGACGAGATTTGCATACTGCTCATTCTCGGGAACCTGACCGATAGCGACAAACATTCCGTCAAGGTCAAGTCTTGTCTTCTCCCCGCTTCTGGAGTCCTTTATCACGATGCCACCGAAGGTGTCGGAGCCAAGAAGCTCCTCAACCGTGTGACCGAAGATAAACTCGACGTTCTCCCTCTCGCGAAGTATTGCCGCAAGCTTCTCTTCTCCTGTGAGGAAGTCAAGATTCTGGACGATATATACCTTTTCGCAAACGTCGGAAAGAAGAATAGACTCCTGGAGCGCCGAGTTACCGCCACCGATAACCGCAACGGTCTTATTAGCGTAAAAAGCTCCGTCACATACAGCGCAGAAGGAGATTCCGTCACCGATAAAGTCCTCCTCACGCTCAAGACCAAGAAGTCTATGCTTTGAGCCAGTTGCGATGATTACTGTTTTCGACATATAATCGACCGAGCCGCAGGATACGGTGAAGATGCCGCTGTCACTGCGCCTGATGCCCATGACCTCCTGCATATCTATCTCGGCACCTAAGTTGAGCGCCTGCTCAACAAGCTTTTCTGCAAGCTCGTTTCCACTTATCTGGCAAAAGCCCGGGTAGTTCTCGATCTTAGGTGAGAATGTCATTTGTCCGCCAAACGTGCCTCTTTCAAGCACAAGCACGTTTTTATCGGCGCGGCGCGCGTAGATGGCTGCTGTAAGACCCGCGGGTCCTGCGCCAACAACGATTATATCATACATAAAGCAAAAGCCTTTCTTAAAAAACTTTCGGCAATCCGCCCGTTTCTTTGTCAGTACAGGATACCGACGCCCCAATTCCTCAGGCGGATTGCCTTTCTTCGACAGAGATTATTTCTCTACCGATTCAATATACTTTCTGATGTTAGAGAGATTTACCGCTTTAACGATCTCTCTGCCGTCCTCTGCTACTACGAGAGTAGGAGCCTGCTTGATGCCGAACCTCTCAACGAGAGCAACGTTCTCGTCTGCGTATACCTTTTCGTACGCGATGCCTGCCTTTTCAAGGAACATAGCAGCCATCTTACAGTTAGGACATGTCTTTGTAGCGAAAAGAAGAACTCCGTTTACGTTATCCTCTGCTTCCTTTTCAACCTGAGGAACAACGGCGTTAACGGTTCTTACACCGTCAGTACCGATATTGATCTCGGGATGAAGCTCTGTGGATCGGTCGATATTATAGGTCCTTCTCTCCTTGAACTCCTGGCTCTTACCGTCGTTCCAAGCCTGTACGGGACGGTAGTATCCCGTGATACGGCTATAAACCTCTGTTGTCTTGCCGCAATGAGGACACTTATATACCTCGCCGTTGAGATATCCGTGCTCTGTGCATACACTGTACGTAGGAGACATGGTATAGTAAGGAAGCTTATAGTTCTCTGCGATCTTACGAACAAGATTTGCCGCAGACTTCCATGTGGGAAGCTTCTCGCCAAGGAAGGCATGGAATACAGTACCCGATGTATAAAGGGTCTGGAGCTCATCCTGAATGTCAAGAGCTGCGAAGATGTCCTCTGTGTAACCTACGGGAAGGTGCGAGGAGTTTGTATAATAAGGAGCGTTATCGTTATCAGTTGCGGTGATAATGTCGGGCCATCTCTTTCTGTCATGCTTCGCAAAACGGAAGGAGGTGGACTCTGCGGGAGTAGCCTCGAGGTTATAGAGATCTCCGTACATCTCCTGATAGTCGGAGAGTCTTTCTCTCATGTGGTTGAGAACGTCCTTGGAGAACTGCTGTGTTTCCTCATGAGTCATGTCTGCTCTGAGCCACTTTGCGTTAAGTCCTACCTCGTTCATACCGACAAGGCCGATAGTCGAGAAGTGGTTATTAAACGTGCCGAGGTATCTCTTGGTATATGGGTAGAGACCTTCCTCAAGGAGCTTTGTGATAACCGTTCTCTTGATCTTAAGGGAGCGCGCGGAGATGTCCATAAGCTTATCAAGTCTCTTATAGAAGTCCTCCTCGTTCTCGGCAAGATAAGCGATACGGGGCATATTGATGGTAACGACACCGACAGAACCTGTCGACTCACCCGATCCGAAGAAACCGCCCGACTTCTTACGAAGCTCACGAAGGTCAAGACGGAGACGGCAGCACATCGAACGCACGTCCGAGGGCTCCATGTCGGAGTTGATATAGTTTGAGAAGTAAGGTGTACCGTACTTTGCTGTCATCTCAAAGAGAAGCTGGTTGTTCTCTGTCTCAGACCAATCAAAGTCGCTTGTTATAGAGTATGTGGGGATAGGATACTGGAATCCGCGGCCGTTAGCGTCACCCTCGATCATGATCTCGATGAACGCCTTATTGACCATGTCCATCTCCTTCTTACAATCCTTATACTTGAAGTCCATTTCCTTGCCGCCGACGATGCAGTTAAGCTCTGCGAGGTCATTGGGAACTGTCCAGTCAAGAGTGATATTTGTAAAGGGAGACTGTGTACCCCAACGGGAAGGTGTGTTTACACCGTAAATAAAGGACTGGATACACTGCTTTACTTCCTTATAGGAAAGGTTGTCCACCTTAACGAAGGGAGCGAGATATGTGTCAAATGAGGAGAATGCCTGCGCGCCCGCCCACTCGTTCTGCATGATACCGAGGAAGTTTACCATCTGGTTGCAGAGAGTGGAAAGATGACCTGCGGGAGAGGATGTGATCTTACCCGTTACACCGCCAAGTCCCTCCTGAATAAGCTGCTTTAACGACCAACCTGCGCAGTAGCCTGTGAGCATAGAGAGGTCATGGATATGGATATCTGCATTTCTGTGAGCGTTTCCGATCTCATCGTCATAGATCTCAGAGAGCCAATAGTTTGCGGTGATCGCGCCGGAGTTCGAAAGAATAAGGCCTCCGACCGAATAAGTAACTGTAGAGTTCTCCTTAACTCTCCAGTCATTCATCTTAAGATACTTGTCAACGGTATCCTTATAATCGAGAGCTGTATTGCCGAGATTACGGAGCTTCTCTCTCTGACGGCGATAAAGAATGTATGCCTTTGCAACGTCCGCATAGCCCGCCTGAACGAGGACAGACTCCACACTGTCCTGTATATCCTCAACGGCGATAACGCCGTCCTTTATCTTGGGTGAGTAATCTGCGGTAACCTTCAATGCAAGGAAATCGATTACATCCTGATTATACTCCTTCTCCTGCGCCTCGAACGCCTTTTTTATAGCATCCGATATCTTCGCGATGCTGAAATCGACGATTTTTCCGTCTCTTTTTTGTACGTTGTACATGTGTTTCTACCCCTCTTATATAGTTCAATTTTTAATTAACCATTAAAAAACCCTTTTGTCGTATGAAAAAGCGGCAAAAGAGAAAAACATGGCGCGGACTGCTCATCCGCGCCGCATATGAATTATACTATATTTAGTGTTCTTTGTCAACACCAAATACTAAATATTGTGTCGTTTTTTGAAATTCGGCACAATATATAGTTTCATACCCCTCTTAGTTGTGCATTTGGCACAAAAGGTAAAATTTTGTCGAGAAGAGCCTTCATTTCGTCGTTGTCGTACCCCTCTATTTTGTCGCCGATCAGGTCGCCCGAATCCTTGAATTGCTGAAGAAAAAATATCTCATTCCCTGCAATCCATTTTGCTATCTCTACGACGTCATCGGGGGTGTGAAACGTTCTTGAAACCGTGGTTCTGAACTCAAAATCGACCCCGCCTTCCATTAAAAAATCTATGCTCTCTTTGATGGGCGCAAGATCGTAGCCATCATCAAAGCCGACCGTCCTTCCGTACTTTTGGGGCGCATTTTTTATATCCATAGCCACGTAATCAACAAGGCCGCGTGTGACTATATCGCGAAGCACCTCCGGGCGAGTCCCGTTTGTATCGAGCTTGATCTTATAGCCGAGTGTCTTCACCTCTGCCATAAAATCGCCAAGATCGCGCATAAGAGTTGGCTCACCGCCCGTTATAGCCACGCCGTCAAGAATTCCCTGTCTTTTCTTCAGAAACGCAAGTATTTCCTCGTTGCTGTACATTTTCTGCTCGTCTGCCCTTGTAACAAGTGCCGCGTTATGGCAAAATGGGCAACGCATATTGCATCCTCGCGTAAAGAGAGTACACGCCACGTATCCCGGGAAATCGAGTAACGTAAGCTTCTGCAGTCCCGCAAAAATATCCTTACCCATGGCACCTCTTACGCATAGATGCGCTGTACTGCGCAGACCTTGCCGAGAATATCGACTTCATTTACTATTATGGGCTCCATTGTACTGTTTTCGGGCTGGAGTCTGTAATGTCCGTTCTCTCTGAAAAAAGTCTTGACCGTTGCCTCGTTATCTACCATAGCAACTACTATCTCGCCGTTCTCTGCATAGCAGGTCTTTTCAACGACAACAATATCTCCGTCAAGAATGCCCGCCTCGATCATACTTTCGCCTTTTATCCTAAGGGCAAATAGTCCCTCCGGGCTCTTTCTTCCCATGAAGCTGACATATCCCTCAAAATTCTCCTCCGCAAGAATAGGCATACCCGCCGCAACGGTTCCCACAAGCGGCACCGCGCACATTGAGGGGGCGTCATTATTAAACGTAATGGCGCGGCTCTTACCGTCGCTCTTCGTAATATAGCCAAATCTTTCAAGACGGTTCAGGTACATATGAACCGTTGAGGTACTCTTATAATTCAGATCACGGCAAATGTCGCGAACAGAGGGCGCATATCCGTATTCAAGCTTAAAGCTTTTTACGTAATTTAAAACTTTTTGTTCTTTAGGCTTAAGTTTTTCCATAACTATCTCCATACAAAATAATCGTACAAATGTATCTTTTTTAATATTCTAACACACTTTTTTTACTTTGTAAATAGAGACAAGGCAAGTTTTTCCCTATTTTTCGACATTTTTTTCGACTGTCCGAAAAAATTATTAACAAATTGAAACTTTTAGACATGAATGATTGAAAAGCTTTACGATATATGGTATAATTTATAATGAGGTAGTAAGTTTTCAAATCAGATTATTCCCCGAAAACATTAAAAATACTACACATTATATAAGGAGACTGACATGACACCTACAAACAACAAGTTCGTTCTTGATTGGATCCGCGAAATGGCTGAAATGACACAGCCCGACAATATCGTCTGGATCGATGGCAGTGAGGAACAGGCAGAGGCGCTCCGTGCGGAGGCTTGCTCCACCGGCGAAATGATCAAGCTTAATCAGGAGAAGCTCCCCGGATGCTATCTCCATAGAACTGCAGTAAACGACGTTGCGCGCGTTGAAGGTAGAACCTTCATATGCACCGAAAAGAAAGAGGACGCAGGAAATATAAACAACTGGATGGCCCCCGCTGAGTGTAAGGCAAAGCTTACAAAGCTCTATAACGGCTCTATGAAGGGACGTACAATGTACGTTATTCCCTACTCCATGAGCGTTGTTGGCTCTCCCTTTGCTAAATACGGAATCGAGCTTACAGACTCTATCTACGTTGTTCTTAACATGCTTATCATGACTCGCGTAGGCAACGACGTTCTTGATGCTCTCGGTGATAGCCCCGACTACATCAAGGGTCTTCACGCAAGAGCTGACATAGATGAGGAGAACAGATACATCGTTCACTTCCCTGAGGAAAATACCATCTGGTCCGTTAACTCTGGTTACGGCGGAAACGTTCTTCTCGGTAAGAAGTGCTTTGCACTCCGTATTGCCTCCTTCCTCGGCCGTAAAGAGGGCTGGATGGCAGAGCATATGCTCATTCTCGGAGTTGAATACCCCAACGGTGAGACAAAATACGTATGCGCGGCATTCCCCTCTGCATGCGGTAAGACCAACCTCGCTATGCTCATTCCCCCGGAGTACTACTCCAAGCAGGGATACAAGGTATGGTGCGTTGGCGATGACATCGCTTGGCTCCGCGTCGGCGAGGACGGCAGACTCTGGGCGGTTAACCCCGAAAACGGATTCTTCGGCGTTGCTCCCGGTACTAACCTCAACTCTAACCCCAACGCGCTTTATACTACAATGAAGGATACAATCTTCACAAACGTAGTTCACAATACTGCCGAAAACACTGTTTGGTGGGAAGGTCTTGACAAGAATCCTCCTAGCCCCGGCAACGCTATTGACTGGAAGGGCAATCCTTGGGACTGCACAAAGTTCGACAAGAAGGATAAGTCCACATGCGGCGCGCATCCCAACTCCAGATTTACCGCAAAGGCTATTAACTGTCCTTGCATCTCTTCTGAATTCGAAAATCCCGCGGGCGTTCCGATCTCCGCTATCGTATTCGGCGGACGCAGAGCGAAGACCGCTCCCCTTGTTTACCAGTCTACCTCTTGGCAGAACGGTACCTTCGTTGGCTCTATCATGGCCTCCGAGACAACTGCAGCCGCTGCAGGCGCTGTCGGCGTAGTTCGTCGTGACCCCATGGCTATGAGACCCTTCGTAGGCTATGACATGGGTGACTACTGGGCTCACTGGCTCAAGATGGGCACAATGATCCCCAATGCTCCTAAGATCTTCCACGTTAACTGGTTCCGCACCGACGATGAAGGCAACTTCATCTGGCCCGGATTTGGTGACAACATGAGAGTTCTTATGTGGATCCTCGCTCGTTGTGAGGGCAAGGTCGATGCGGATATTACTCCTATCGGCTACGTTCCCAAGGCTGAGGATATCTGCATTGAGGGTCTTTCCGACGTAACTCTTGACACGATCAAGGAGCTTCTCACAGTTGACAAGGCTTCCTGGCTTGAGGACGTTGAGAACATTAAGGCCTTCTACGCTCAGGTTGGTGACAGAGTTCCCCAGACTCTATACGACGAGCTTGCGGCTCTTGAAGCAAGACTTAAGGCTTAATTTTCAAATAATAAAAAACTCCACCCGATCTCGGGTGGAGTTTTTTGTACATTATCTTTTTTTCTTGAAGAAATCAGCAAGAACTGCTGCACATTCTTCTTTCATAAAGCCATGCTCGACGGCAGGCTTATGATTGAGTGGGTATGAGCGAAGGTCGATAACACTTCCGCAGGCTCCCGCCTTTGCGTCCTTCGCGCCAAATACGACCTTTCCAAGTCTTGAATTGACTATTGCCCCCATGCACATTGGACAAGGCTCAAGGGTAACGTACAGTGTGCATTTTTCAAGATGCCAGCCGCCAATTTTCTCACAGGCACGTCGGATAGCCAAAAGCTCCGCGTGGCCGGTAGCATCACCTGTTGCTTCCCTGTTATTATGAGCAGATGCTATTATCTCTCCGTCCTTGACAATAACAGCGCCGACAGGGATCTCTCCCTCGCTTGCCGCTGCCTTCGCCTCATCAAGAGCGATCTGCATATATTTTGTGTTATCAGTCATTTCTACGCCCCCTGATTTTAAAAAACTCCCCAAAATCTTGGGGAGTTTTTTATTTTGGTTAAGATTAAGCGTTGCCGCCTGTGAGCTTTGCAACCTCTGCTGCAAGGTCGTCCTGCTTCTTCTCGATACCCTCACCCTTCTCGAAACGAACGAAGGATGCAATCTCGATAGAACCGCCGAGTGCCTTTGCAGTGTTAGCAACGTACTTGCTAACCTTCTCGTGATCCTCAGCCTTAACGTACTCCATATCAACAAGGCAGTTGTTGTCATAGAACTTGCCAATCTTACCCATGATGATACCCTCAATTACCTTCTCGGGCTTGTTAGCCATCTTCTCGTCATTAGCAAGCTGTGCCTTGATGATAGCCTTCTCGTTCTCAACAACCTCTGCGGGAACGCAGGTTCTGTCAAGGTAAGGTGTGGGATATGCGCCAACCTGGAGAGCAATGTTCTTTGCAAACTCAGCAAAGCCTTCCTTGTCTGCGCAATCAGTGTTGAACTTAACGATAACACCGATGGAGCCCATACCGTGAATGTATGTGCTTGTAACACCCTCAACTACTGCGAAACGGCGAACTGTGATCTTCTCACCGATCTGGAAAATAAGCTCCTTGAGCTTAGCCTCAACAGTAACACCCTCGTAGTCAGCTGCCATAAGAGCCTCTACGTTTGCGGGGTTAGTGTCGATGATTACCTTAAGAAGGTTCTTAACGAATGTCTTGAACATTTCGTTCTTTGCAACAAAGTCTGTCTCGGTGTTTACCTCAACGATAGCGGTCTTGTTGCCATCTACGAGAACGTCTACGAGACCGTCAGCCGCGATTCTTGTTGCCATCTTGGACTCAGCCTTAAGCTCGCCCTTCTCACGAAGAAGCTTGATAGCCGCTTCCATATCTCCGTCTGCCTCAACAAGTGCCTTCTTGCACTCCATCATACCGATACCGGTCTTTGCTCTGAGAGCAGCAACGTCTTTTGCTGTAATAGTAGCCATTTTGGTTAATTCCTTTCAGTTATTATACAGTATTTTACAAGATGATCGGGAGCGAGTCAATTAAGCCTCTGCATCCTCTGCAGCCTCAACCTCAGCCTTTTCCTCAGCTGCGTCAGCTGTCTGCTCACCCTGCTTGCCCTCGATGATAGCGTCTGCTATAACAGAGGAGATGAGCTTGATTGCGCGGATAGCGTCGTCGTTACCGGGGATAACGTAGTCAGCATCATCAGGATCGCAGTTTGTATCAACGATTGCGATTACCGGAATGCCAAGCTTCTTAGCCTCGAGAACTGCGTTTCTCTCCTTGCGGGGGTCAACGATGAAAATTGCATCGGGAAGCTGCTCCATTGTCTTGATACCGCCGAGGTTCTTCTCGAGGTCGAAGATCTCCTTCTGGAGCTTTGCAACTTCCTTCTTGGGAAGCATTTCGAATGTGCCGTCCTCAGCCATCTTGTTAAGGCTGTTGAGACGAGCCATGGACTTCTTGATGGTCTTGAAGTTTGTCATCATACCGCCGGGCCAACGAACGTTTACATAGTACATGCCGCAACGTACTGCTTCTTCCTTGATAGCTTCAGCAGCCTGCTTCTTTGTACCAACGAAAAGAACGTTACCGTTGTTTGCAGCAAGCTCACGAACGAACATGTAAGCTTCCTCAAACTTCTTAACTGTCTTCTGAAGGTCGATAATGTAGATGCCGTTTCTTTCTGTAAAGATGTACTCCTGCATCTTGGGGTTCCATCTTCTTGTGTGATGTCCGAAATGGACGCCAGCTTCGAGAAGCTGCTTAATAGAGATTACAGACATTTTAATGTCCTCCTTCGGTTTTTCCACCACAGTAGCTTTGGCGATGCAATCCCCTTTTGTCTTTATCACGTAAAGAGGACACCGGCATCACAGACGTGGTACTGTGTGTGTATTGATTTTCTTGTTGTGTCTCTGCACAACGTTGTTAATTATAACATATAAATATTTTCTTTTCAAGCGACGTTGTCACTGTTTACAAAATATTTACAAATTATTTGTGTTTTTTCTTTATTTTTCCCCTTTTGCAGGAGCAAAGGTCATTCCTTGTAAGCTTGACGAGTATCGCATCCTCTCCGATACACTCGATCTTGCACCAGGGTATTATGTACTCCTCTCTGTCGCAAAACAAGGAAAATCCGCATCCCTCCCGCATGACCGTGAAGGATATAATATTACCGCAGTCAAGGTCTATCTCAAGCTCGCACGGAAAACCGAGTCGCTCTCCGCCGCACAGATTTATGACCTCAAGGCATCTGAATTCATCAGTAAACATCTTACGCATATAACTACCTCCGTTCAGTGTAATTATATGCGACAGTTTACCCTTTCTTTCTCTTTTTTTCTATCGCGCGGAAGGAAAACGCCACCGCAGAATACAAAATACAGTATGCGGGAACCGTTAAAAATTCAAGTGTGCCTATTCCGCTTGGGAAAAGCTCCGCCGCAAATACGTCCTGTGTTATAACTCCGCAGACGACAAGAACGACCGCATAAGCTATCAAAAATCTTGTAAAGGATCTTCCTCTTCCCTCTCCTCGGCGTGTAAAGTCAAGGTTGACTATAAACAGCTCGATCGCGCCTACCAAAAGCATGCTTATGAAAACAGCCATGGTATACGAGGGGGATTCCCCGAAAACTCCGACGGCATCAAGCACCTTCAGTGTGATCGCCAGCGCGCAGGACAAGCCTGTGCGGGAAAGGATATACGGGAGCTTCTCACTCAATATTCTCGACGGATAAAGCGAAAAGTCTGTTTTTGAGTACAACAGCTCAAACCTCGGCTGGGCATTGGCAAACACCGACATGGCAAGCACGCCGAATACCAATGAAAGGCAGCACGACTGCACCGCATTGATCAGGTGTATTCCAAGCAGGGCTGACATAGCGCAGACCGACATGAGCGAGGAGATGACAGACGCAAAAAAGAGTATTGAATAAGCAAACGAGATATATGCCGCCCTGGAGCGTCTTATTGCATTGGATATTGCCAAAAGTCCGCCGCCACGGGAGTGTGTCCTATGCACTATCACTCTTGAGAGCAATCTGGTCATCTGCGAGCATCTGAGGTTGGTATCTCTACCCTCGCACGCGAGCTTCTCGTATACGGACTCCTTATATTTATTTGAAGAATATTTCAGCACGTCAGAGCTTATCGCTATATCCGCGCGTGACATGACATCATAGAAGGCATTATCAATACCGTATGCCGCCACCGTTTCTCCGCCTTGTCTCATAGCGACGACGAGCTGTGCGTATTCCTCGGCTGAAAAGCCCATATACGCGCTATATTGATCTTGCCCGTCGGTTATGCTTTTACCGCTCGCTCTGAATTCCGAGGCAAGGGCGATCCTTCCCTCAAAAAGCGGTGCGAGCGCCGGCTCTTCGATAATATTTTTATCTTCATCAAGAAGCATGACGGTCGTGCGGGCAGACATTTTCTCAAGCTCTGCGATCACGCCCTCGATATCCTGTGCAGGTCTCTCACGAAGTGTCAGAATGCCCTCAAGCACCGTTTCCCCGTTGGTTTCGGATATAACACAGAGGCAGCTGCCGCCACTTTGTTTCACGTCATTGATATGTTTTTCGCACAGGCTATCAAAATAAAATTTCTCTGTTCTCTTTCCGTCCTTGGATCGGGCTTGTCCGCAATATGACAATACGTTCTCATCAAAGCTGAGCAGGACTCTATATTCGCTTTCCGCAGTTTCCGCGCAGGCGTATCCATTCTTTCCGCCGTTGTCCCCCGTAAAATAGAGTGACTGCAATACAAGCGATGCGCCGCTTACGTCAAATCCTACTCCCTTGAGGTAATCACGCAGTGAATCTGCTACTCCGTCACGAACGAGGTCGGTACGCGCTCCGCTTTCACGTAATGCCTTCAGGTATGTATTAACACAGGTCAATATTCTGCGTGAGAGGGGATCATTGGGATCAAGTGACGGTAACAGTTCACCATTTGAGGATACGTATGCACCGTCAACGTGCAAAATTCCGTCGTAGAGCGCCGCTCTGCCCAAAAGCGCGATATTTGTTACTCTGTTTAGCGTTTCGGCAGCGGATGCTCCGCGCAAAAACGCCGCACAGTCCTTCTTTTTTCTCTTTGCATCGGCTCTTGAAAGTCTATCGATGACCGCGGAGAAGATATTGTCGCGACCCATCCTTATGACCTCAAGCGAGATCATTGCGACGGCTGACAGGAGCATAAGGAAGCTTGATACAAAGCTTGTCCCCTTCAAGGTGATTATACTCAAAAGCGACAGTACCGCAAGCGCGGATATACTGATAAATGAAACACGATAAAGTATCGGCTTTAGCCACTCTATGCTTGCATCTGCGCACTCACCGCCCGCAAGCGCACCCGCAGGAACAAATCTTGAAAGATACGTGCGCTTACCGGTAGCGATAACCACGGCAACTGCCTCTCCCGAAAGTATCGCGCTTCCCGCATAAAGCATGTTTTCTGCGTCGGGCGCATTCACCGACTTGTCGGTGTATTCAACCGAGCAGTCCTTTGTCACCACTCTGTTTCTTATGCCTTTTCTTGTGTTTATAAGCTCCTTTACTACAAGGGATCGCGAGGAGATTATCCTTGCGTCACAAGGCAAAAGATCTCCCTCTGACAAAATTATTATATCGCCCGCGACAACATTTCTGCCGTCGGTGTGGAAGGTGTTTCCGCCTCTTTTCACCCTGAGCATAGGAGATGCAAACTCCTGCATAGAATCAAGATTTCTTCTTGATGATTGGAGTAGGATGCCTGCCGTGACCGCTCCCGCAACTGCAAGAAGCATGACCGAAATACCGGTAAGAAGGCTTCCAAACAGCGCGGCAAGAAGTGAAATTACTATTAAAACGATTATTCCGGGAGTGGCAAAAAACGAAAGCGCCAAGGAAAGATAATTGCTTCTTTTTGGAACGAAAAGAGAAAATCTCTCCCCGCCGTCAAGCTTTTTCTCCTCGGGCAGTCTGACCCTCGCCTCTCTTATTGAAAGGCCCTCCGAAAGATCCGTGCAGAGAGCCGTTTCAAGCTCCTGCACAGATAAGTTGTGTCGATCATTATTCATGGAAAATCCCCACATACAAATTACATACAGTTTACCGCTATCTCACCGTCGCTTACCGAAATACGCGCCTTAGAATAGCTGCGTGTATAATCCGCGATCAGCTTTTCCGCAAGCTGATCCTCGACATTCTTCTGAATAAACCTGTGCATATTTCTCGCGCCGTATTTCTCTGAGAAGGATCTCTCCGCAATCAGCTTTACGGCATCGGATGTATAGGTAAGAGATATGCCCTTCTCCTCCAGAGTATCCTTAAGCTGTCCGAGCATGATCTCTGCGATCTTTTCAAAATCGGTTTTGTCAAGCGAACGGAAGGTTATTACCTCGTCGACTCGGTTAATAAACTCGGGGCGAAGGAACTCAGAGAGAGCGCGCTCCGTTCTCTCACTCTCGGCTTTTATTGAATCACTTGCGAAGCCTACGACTCCGCTTCTCTTGTCTGATCCCGCATTCGTTGTCATAACGATGACCGCGTTTTCAAAATTGACGGTCTTGCCGTGAGCATCTGTAATTCTTCCGTCGTCAAGTATCTGGAGAAGGATATTCAACACGTCGGGATGCGCCTTCTCTATCTCGTCGAAAAGAACCACCGAATACGGTCTGCGGCGAATCTTCTCCGTCAGCTGTCCTGCATCGTCATAGCCTACGTATCCGGGAGGCGAGCCGATGATTCTTGACACCGAATGCTTCTCCATAAACTCCGACATGTCAAGTCGGATAAGAGTTTCGGGAGAATCAAAGAGGTCTGCGGCAAGTGTTTTTACAAGCTCTGTCTTACCAACGCCGGTGGGGCCCGCGAATATAAAGGAGACCGGCTTTCTCTTATATGAAATGCCCGCCCTATTACGTTTGATCGCTCTTGCGACGGCATTGACCGCATGGTCCTGTCCGACAAGTCTCTTTTTAAGACGCTCCGCCAACGTATCTATGCGCTCATATTCATTTGCGGTTATATTCGTCGCGGGAATACCCGTCCAAAGCTCGATGACCGAGGCAAGATTCTCCTCGGTAAGCGTAATCGAGTCGCACGCGCCCTGTATCTCGTCAAGACGCGCCTTAAGACGCATCTCCTCAGACTGAATGTGTGCCATCTTCTCATATTTCTTCTGGCTTTCCTTATCGTCAGAGGTGATGCTTGCCTCGATCTCTTCCTTCTCATCCTTGAGCTTAAGTAGCTTATCGCGTATCTCAAAGGACTCATTTAATTCACTTGAGGAAAGAGAAAGCTTAGATGCCGCCTCGTCAAGCAAATCTATCGCCTTGTCGGGCAGGTATCTATCCGTGATATATCTCTCGGAAAGAACTACCGCAGAGCGAAGAATGTTTTCGGGGATACGGATATTATGAAAGTCCTCATAATAGTGGCTGATTCCTCGGAGCATATCCGCAGCCTCCTCCACAGAGGGCTCGTTTACAGTTACGGGCTGGAAGCGGCGCTCCAGCGCGGAATCCTTTTCGATGTACTTTCTGTACTCTGTCAGGGTGGTTGCGCCTATAATTCTTATCTCACCGCGCGAAAGTGCGGGCTTAAGAATGTTGGCAGCATTTACACTTCCCTCCGCGTCTCCCGTGCCGACGATATTATGCACCTCGTCAATAACAAGTATCGCATTTCCGTGCTCCTTGACCTCGCCGAGAAGTCCGAGTATTCTTGATTCGAACTGCCCTCTGAACTGCGTTCCGGCTACGAGCGCGGTAAGGTCGACAAGAAAAAGCTCCTTGTCGCGCAGCTTATACGGAACATTTCCGTCCGCTATACGGATAGCCAAGCCCTCCGCAATAGCGGTCTTACCTACTCCGGGCTCGCCGATAAGGCAAGGATTGTTCTTCTGACGGCGACAGAGTGTCTGGATAACTCTCTCTGTCTCCGCGTCACGTCCCACTATCCTGTCAAGCTTTCCGCGACGCGCGCTTTCGGTAAGGTTTTTGCAGTACGTGGTAAGAAATTTATAGCTCTTTTGTTGGTTTTTTCCTTTGTTGGCGTCCTTTTTGCCTTTATCCGCGGGATTTTGCGGGACGGGTACGATATTCGGTCCTGCTTCGTTGCCTGAATTATCGGCAACCGCCTTGAAGCTATCTATAAGTCCGCTGTCGCGGAAAAGCTTCGGGAAATCGATCGCGGGCGCGCCGCCCTCCTCACCCTCGGGGAACATTTCCGCAAGCTCGTTTTCCATGCTCTCCATCTGATCGGGCGAGATACCCATCTTTTTGTATATATCTCCAACCATATTTTCAATTGGAAGTCCAAGGCTCTTTGCGCACTGTATGCAAAGTCCCTGTGAGGTCTTCTCACCGTTTTCAACCTTCGTAACGAAGATCACTGCCACTCTCTTGTGGCAATTAGAACACATTACCATAAATTGCCCTCTTAAAAAAGATTTCTGATAAATTCGAATATTTTCAGCTCGTATATGAATCTGAAAGCATACGAGTCATTATATGCGCTTAAATCACTGCTTCCTTGTACGGTGGAAAACAGATCAAGCAACGTATATATCACTGTCGACATAAGCGATGTGAAAATAAGTCCAAGTAAAATTCCAAGCAAGAGCCCCAAGAATTTATCCACCTTAGTAACAACGGGGATCTTGATCTTGCTTAAAAGCTTTATTAACAGCTTTGATAAGATCATACCGGCAATAAACACCGCAACGAATGCCAAGGTGCCGGACATTGCCTCGGAAACTCCTATTTCGTGAAGTAAAAACGCAATAGGATAGCATGCTAAGCCTGCCGCAAGCAATGACACCAGAAGCCGTGATGCCGAAAGGACCGAGCATGCCAGCCCAAGTCTTGCATGTTTTATTGTAATAAACAGAAAAACCGATATAAGCAGAATGTCGATGAATATTGCCATAGTTATCCCTACCTTATCAAGAAATTATCATTATTCAAATGATATGTAGGCTCCCGACGTCGCAGAACAGGCTATCACTCTGTCACCCTCAAGCGCAACAAGCTGCACGGTGTCTGCATTGACTGCCGCCTCCGATCTTATACCCAAGGCGGTGCTTATGCGGATCGCTTCCCTTGCCTTTAAAAGGTAGGCATATCCGCCCGAAAGCTCAAGATCTCTCACCGATCCCTCAACGGCGGTCGAGAAGGTCTTATTACAGCTACTGTCAAATATGCAAAGCTGCTTTTTTTCCTCTCCCTCACCCTCCGAGAAAAGAATGGCAAATCTATCGCCGTCAAAGTCTATTCTTTCTACCGGCGAAGAATACGCGTACTCTCCGATACTCTTGCCGTCCTTTGAGATGACGACAGCCTTGTCATCAAGAATGACCGCTACCCTATCGTTGGTCAAAAAGTCACAGGCATACGGCATAGATCCCGTAAACGCGGTCTCGGACAATATCTTGTCCTTTTTACAATCAATTATGTTAAGCTTAACGTGACTCTGTCCGTCCGACGCGTCAAGCGAGAGAACGGCAGCGTATCTTCCGTTCTCTGATATAGAAGCCGAGATAACCCTGTCATTTTTACTGTACTCGGTTTTGAGCTTGAAATCGCTACCGTATATCTTTACGACCGAGCTGTATTTTGCCGAGCTTGTAACGACCAGAAATTCTCCGTTATCCGAAATGTCGGCAAGTGCAATTGGATACTCGGTACGCTCCGAATAGAGCTTGACAAAAGAGTTATAGACAGAAAACGACTTTCTGCCCTGGTCGTAGACAAGTGTATTGCCGTTCGACGAGGCTACCCTGGGATTTACCATTTCACTTCCCTCTGTCAGGGTAACTCTGCCAGTTGAGGTGAAGAGCTTTATCTCGGTGTCACTTGCAACCAAAAGTCCGTTTTTGAAGTTGTCAAAGACTTGGTTCTGAAGTCCCTTGGAGTAGCTGAGGGATGAGGTTGAGCCCTCGTCAAAGCTCTTTATATAGCTGATATCCTTGAAGGTATAATAGACCTTTTCGTATGAGATAACTCCACTGCCGAAAAGCACTGTGACAACCAAAAGAATACAGAGCGCCGCTGCCGATATTATCTTGCCTATACCGAGAACATATGAAATACGTGATTCCTCGGACAGATTCGCAGCGTCATAAGACGAGAGAGCCTTCTGTCTTGAGCTTATCTTATGAAAGATCCTTAAAGAGGCGATCTTTTCCTTTATACCTCTGACAAACAGTATAACTCGCGCCAAAAACGATATGTCGTTATCCTTTTTCTTCAAGCTCTCTCTCCCCTCCTTTCAGGCAAGATGAAAATTGTCAGTAAATTACTTTATTGAGATACAGTCCGTGCGCGGCTGCGGTCATTCCCGCCCTCTCACGGCTTCCCGATCGAATTATATCGGGTATATCGGACGCGGCTATCTTGCCTTGTCCCACGGATATAAGCGTTCCCGCCATTATCCTTACCATATTGTATAAAAATCCGTCTGCGGCAACTCTGAAGGTGATGATGTCGCCCTCCTTCGCCACATCTGCGTACACGACGTTTCTGACCGTTGACTCGACCTGCGAGCCCTGCGCCATGAAAGCGGAAAAATCATGTTGTCCCACGAAATGACCCGCCGCCTCGTTCATGCGCGCTACCGCATCATCGTCAAGAATCTGCGGAACATAAAGTGATCTTCCCTCCTCAAAGGGATCACGGACCTTGCCGTTATATATTCGGTAGATATATTCCTTGAATTTTACATCGTATCTTGGGTGAAAATCCGAATCGACGAGCGATGCCTCATAGACCGATATGTCCTGCGGCAGGTGTGCCGACATAGCGCGCGGTATCTTTGCAACATCAATATCGGTTACTATATCATTCTCGCCCTTTTTTGCCACGGTTACACAAAACGTGTTGGCATGAACTCCGCTATCGGTACGGCTACATCCCGTAACATCGCAATCGTAGGAAAACAGCTCGCGCGCGGCTCTTGTAAGCTCACCCTGCACCGTTCTCTTATCCTTTTGCACCTGATAGCCGCAAAAATCTGTGCCGAGGTACTTTAATTTCAAAAAAAGCTTCATTCGATACCTCACATGGAATATCCCGGAGCAAATATGTTAAGAAGCACAACACCTGCGATAAACGTTACCATCATAAGCACACCGAGTACGTCACGGTAGGAAAAATGCAAAACATTAAGCTTTGTACGTCCCTTTCCGCCCCTGTAGCAGCGGCAGGTCATTGCGGTAGCAAGCTCGCCCGCGCGTCTGAACGCCGATATGAACAACGGTATCAGTACGGGTATCAGCGACTTTGCCCGCTTTGAGAGTGATCCGCTTGTAAAGTCGGCTCCTCTTGCCTTCTGCGCTGACATGATCTTCTCGGTTTCCTCTACGATTGTCGGTATAAAGCGAAGCGCGATAGTCATCATCATCGCAAACTCATGAACCGGAACGCGCAACACCTTGAGGGGTGAGAGCAGCTGCTCAAGCGCATCGGTAAGCTGGATCGGCGTTGTGGTATATGTCAGGAAAATACTTGTGCCTATTATCATACAGAAGATTCTGATGGCAATAAACACGGCGTTATATATTCCGGACGAATAGATATTGATTATCCACCACGAGAGGAGAAGCTCCTCCGGCTTGCCCGTAGTCCAAAAGATATTGAGAACCGCGGTAAAGATCATAATGAACATTATCGCCTTTATCGAACGCAGTACTATCTTAAGCGGAATACGGCTTATAAGTACGAGCGCGATAGCCGATATAAGCAAAAGCGCAAAGGATAATACGTTTTTGCACAAAAAGCTTACGACCATATACGCGATTGCGAGAATTATCTTCATTCTCGGATCAAGTCTGTGCATGACAGAGCTTGACGGGTAAAACTGTCCAAGTGCGATAGAAGTCATACGCCACCTCCAAACAACGCCGCCAAGGCTGCCTCAGCCTCGTCAACGGTATATATGTCGGGAGATATGCTTATTCCCTTTTCACGCAAAAGCATTACAAGTCTTGTTATCTGAGGTACTCCAAGGCCGATCTCCTCAAGCTCACGTGAGCGCGAGAATACCTCCTTGCGGTTACCGCACATAGCTACCTTTGAGTGTGAAAGAACTACAAGCTCATCACAGTATTTCGCCATATCGTCCATGCTATGGCTGACTATGATTACCGCCGCGCCTGTCGCTTCGGCATATCTCTTGATACCGTTGAATATCGAATTCCTTCCGGCAGGATCCAGACCCGCCGCAGGCTCATCAAGCACAAGCACATCGGGGCGCATTGCCATAACGCCCGCGATAGCCGCGCGGCGCTTCTGTCCGCCCGACAGATCAAACGGAGATTTTTGGAGCATATCAACATCAAGTCCGACAAGATCACATGCCTCAAAGACTCTCTTTTTTATTTCATCGGGATCAAGTCCCATATTCTTCGGTCCGAACGAGATATCTTCAATAACTGTATCCTCAAAAAGCTGGTACTCGGGATACTGCATGACAAGTCCGACACGGTATCTTACTGAGCCTATATTCTTAGGCTTCTCCCAGATATCCTCTCCGTCAAGCAATATCCTGCCCGACATTGGCTTTACCAAGCCGTTGAACATCTGAACGAGAGTTGATTTTCCCGATCCGGTATGTCCTATGATACCCGTTACGGTATTTTCCTTTATTTCAATTGTGACGTCGTCAAGCGCCCTTACCTCGAACGGTGTGCCGGGGCTATATACGTACGACACGTTTTCAACTTTGATTTTTGACATTATTCTTCCTCTGCCAAAAGGCTTTTTAATTCTTTAAAAGTGATCTTGCAATGGTATCGGCGCACTGCTCCGGCGTGTTGATCTCGCCATCAAGCTTAATTCCCTTATCACGAAGCCTGAGCAACAGATCAGAGCATAGCGGAAGGTCAAGTCCGCATTCGCGGATCTTGTCTGCATTTGCAAATATCTCGCCGGGCTTGCCATCAAGAATGATACGTCCGTCATCAATAACAATGACACGATCCGCCCTTACCGCCTCGTCCATATAGTGAGTAATGGTAATTATCGTCTTACCCTCCTCACGGTTGAGCCTCTCCATGGTGTTTACGACCTCGCGCCTGCCGACCGGGTCGAGCATGGCGGTAGATTCGTCGAAAATGATGCAATCCGGTCGCATTGCGATAATGCCCGCGATAGCTATTCTCTGCTTCTGTCCGCCCGAAAGTCTATGGGGCTCGTGGCGTGAATACTCGGTCATGCCTACGATCGAGAGCGCCTCGTCGACCCTACGTCTTATCTCGTCTCTCTCAAGACCGAGATTTTCAGGACCGAATGCAACGTCCTCCTCGACGATAGTGGCGACTATCTGGTTGTCGGGGTTCTGGAACACCATTCCGACCTTTTTTCTAAGCTCGTAAACGTCGTCCTCTGTCATATCGGGGGAGCTTATCTCCATGCCGTCGATCTCAATGCTTCCCTCAAAATAATCGTAATCGTCAATTACGAGATTCAAGAGCTTTGCAAGCGTTGACTTTCCCGAACCGTTATGGCCGAGAACCGCGACGTATTCGCCCTTCTCTATGTCAAGCGACAGGTCGCGCAGGACGCTTTCGGGGTTTCCCTCGTCGTCCTTATATGAAAAGTTCAGATTTCGTATTTTAATGTAAGACACCTGTATGCCTCCGTAGTTTTATTTGGTTATGTCCGCTGTCCAGCGTGAGCTTGCGCCGCAAGGAAGCGGTGCGCCTGTCTCGGTTACACGGAGACCAAGCTCACCCGACTCTATTCTGCCGCCGTATCTCTTTTTGACCTTGAGGTCAAGGATATAGCTCATCGTCAGGGGAGATAGTCCCGTGGTATATGAGTTTATAAGGAAGAACAGAGGCTCGTCCGACAACACCTTCGATACAAGGCCGACGAACTCGTCAATAGAGTCCTCAAGCTTCCATACCTCACCCGACGGTCCGCGACCGTATGAGGGGGGATCCATGATTATTCCGTCGTATCTGTTGCCACGGCGTATCTCGCGCTCAACGAACTTCTTGCAATCGTCTACTATATATCGGATCGGTGCGTTCTCAAGGCCAGAGAGCGCCGCGTTCTCCTTTGCCATGGCTACCATTCCCTTTGATGCGTCAACATGGACTACCTGCGCGCCCGCCTTCGCCGCCGCAACGGTTGCACCGCCCGTGTACGCAAACAGATTAAGCACCTTGATCGGTCTGCCCGCCTTTTTTATAAGGTCGGAGAACCAATCCCAGTTTGCCGCCTGCTCCGGGAAAAGGCCTGTATGCTTGAAGCCCATCGGCTTTAAGCGGAATTTGAGCCCGAGGTGGTCATAGGAGATGTCCCAGGATTCGGGAGTCTTCTGCTTTATCCAGCCTCCGCCGCCGTTAGAGGAGCGGCGATAAATGCCGTCTGCCTTATTCCAAAGGTTGCTCTCCGCAACGTCCTTCCAGATTATCTGAGGATCGGGACGGACAAGTATGTATTTTCCCCAACGCTCCAGACGCTCTCCGTCCGAGGCATCGATCAATTCGTAATCCTTCCAATTGTCTGCGCACCACATATTTCAGCTCTCCGTTCTCTTGTTGTAATATTGCGACATGCGTGACCCCGCGCTATGTGCATGACAGACCGCTATCGCAAGCGCGTCTGCCGTATCATCGGGCTTTGGAGGCTCCTTGAGCCCAAGCAAGCCCGTGACCATAATTATGACCTGCTTTTTTTCTGCTCTTCCGTATCCGACGACCGCCTGTTTGACCTGAAGCGGAGTGTACTCCCCGATCTCTACGCCCGCAAGCTTCGCGGCAAGAATTATTATTCCCCTCGCCTCGGCTACTACTATCGCGGTCTTTGAGTTGGTGTTGAAGAAAAGCTCCTCGACTGCCATCTGATCCGGCTTATATTTTGCAATTATCTCATTCATTCCCTTATAGATAAGTTCAAGCCTGTCTACTATGGGCATACCCGCGGGGGTCTGTATAGAGCCATACCCGAGGGTGCGGAATTTTGATCCGTTATATTCAATTACGCCCCAGCCGACAATAGCGTATCCGGGGTCGATCCCAAGAATGATCATACATACCTCCGTCAAAGTTTTTTGAAAAATGGCAATAATCCCCCATTATCATATCCTATTTATTTTATCACAAAAAAGTTATATTGTCAAACGTATTTGAATATATTTTTAGTTTAAATTGTAAATTTATATAAAACACCTCGTAAATCAGTTTACAAGCGCGCCTTCTTGTGGTATAATTTTAAATGGATTATTTTGCAAACGGAGGTAAACTCATGCAGATTCTGAAGATCAGCGTAGGAGATATTCTTGAAATGAAAAAGCCGCATCCCTGCGGCGCGAAAAATTTCAAGGTGATGCGCGTCGGAAGTGACGTGCGAATTATCTGCGAGGGCTGCGGCCGCGATATGACTCTTGACAGAATAAAGCTTGAGAAGGCCGTAAAGCAGATCGTTAATAAGGATAAAACTTGACACGCGTCAAGAAAGGATACATGATGAGCAAAAAAAATAAAATGCTTGCACCCGATGCGGCATTCACAACAAAAAAGACAATTAAAGAAAGGCTCTGCGCCACATGGGCTGAATACAGATATCTTCTGCTTGCAGCCTTTATTCCCGCAGTTCTCTTCTTCCTGATATACCTTGCAAGAGGACTCTATCCCTTCGGTGACGGTACTGTTCTCGTTCTCGACCTGAACGGACAGTACGTGTACTTCTTCGAGGGACTTCGCGAAAAGGTGCTTGAGGGCGGAAGCCTTCTTTACTCATGGTCAAGAGCCCTTGGCGGAGAGTTCCTCGGTATGTACGCATATTACCTTGCAAGCCCGCTCTCCTATCTGATATGTCTTTTCCCCAAGGAAAGAACACAGGAGTTCTTGCTTGTATTGTTCATGATAAAGGCTGCTCTTTGCGGCACTACCATGGGATTCTATCTCCACAAGCATTCTGTCAAAAAAAATAAGCTTGCAACCGTTGCATTCGCAGTTCTCTACGCGATGAGCGCGTACTGCGTTGTCCACCAGAATAATACGATGTGGATCGATGCGGTTATGTGGCTCCCTCTTGTGGCATACGGCCTTGAGCAGCTTATCAAGTTTGGCAAGTACAAGATGTTCACTATTTTCCTTGCCCTGACGCTTGCAAGTAACTTCTACATCGGATATATGGTCTGTATATTCGTTCTGCTCTACTTTTTCTTCTATCACGCGGCGTTTAAGGACAACAACGCAAACAACCCCGCAGGAGAAAAGAGACATTTTGTAAAGTCGCTTATTCGCACAGGAGTTTTCTCTGCCTTGGCGATCGGTATGGCGGCAGTTATCGTTCTCGGAGCATACTACTCTCTCCAGTTCGGTAAGAATGAGTTTACCGACCCCTCCTGGGATATCGGTCTTCGCAACCTTGATCTCTTTGACATATTCTTCAAGATGCTCCCCGCATCCTACGATACAGTCAGAATAGACGGTCTTCCCTTTATCTATTGCGGACTTCTTACTTTGATCCTCGCGCCGCTCTATTTCTGCTGCAACAAGTTCTCTACCAGAGAGAAGGTCGTTTGCGGAATATTCCTGGCGGTCTTCATTCTCAGCTTTATGATAAACGTGCTTGACCTTGTCTGGCACGGATTCCAGAAGCCCCAGTGGCTTAACAACAGATACAGCTTTATGTTCTGCTTTATGCTTATCGTTCTTGCCTTCAAGGCCTTTGAGCACATTGAGAGCATACCAAAGCAGAGCATAGCCTGTGTAACTGCGTTTATCGTGCTTTTCGTAGCGGTTCTTCACAGCTTCGCTACCGCCTATAAGGACAAGCTGGTAGCTCTCAGCTACGGCCCCAATGAGGACGACTTTATGGTGCACAAGTATGCCACCATACTTCTGACTCTTGCTTGTCTTGTTGTCTATATCACTATAATCAATCTTTTGAGAAGGCCGGGCAACAAGGATCTTGTCTCGGTGGTCCTTCTTGCGGTCATTTGCGTTGAGGTATTTTTAAGCGGACTTACCAACATCAACGATTTTGACAAGGACGTTGCATTTACAAAGTACTACAAGTACAACGAGTTCCAGACGCTTTACAGGCCCGTGACCGACACGTTGCATGATTACGACACGTCCTTCTACCGCGCAGAAAAGACCTATCACAGAAAGCTGAACGACAACTTCGCGCTTTCTCTCAACGGAGTTTCCAACTCAACCTCGACTCTTAACAAGGACACGATTTTGTTCTTAAATTCGCTTGGCTACTATTCGGTATCTCACAAATCGCAGTATCAGGGCGGAAATATTGTCAGCGACTCCCTGATCGGTATAAAGTATATCATATCGGAAAAGGATCTCAGCCATTTCTACGGCGATCCCGTCCTTTCGATAGACGATTACGCGAAGCACGAGGGCATGACGAAGGACGAGCTTATTGAGGCGACCTTCTCCGATGAATACAAGGATATGACCGCGGAGGATCTTAACGTCTACCTTAACAAATACGCGCTCTCCCTTGCCTTTGCCGCAGATGCCAAGGCTCTGGATCTGAACATGAAGGTATATGACATCTGGTCAGAAGAGGACGACGAGAGATACAATCCCGACGGATATACCTCCCCATTTACAAGAATGAACGCATGGATCACCGCGATCCTTGGCGAGGATGAGCTTGTCGAGGTATTCAAGCCCGCCACCCAAGAGGGTCAGCCCGAAATAGGCAAGGGCGTTACCTTCAAGCAATCCTCAAATCACTATCGCTACGAGGGATCAAAGGGTGAGATAACCTACACCTACACCGTGCCCGAAAACGTAGAGCTCTTCCTCTACTTCCCCGCATACTACAATCGCGCGATAAAGCTCTCCTCCCCCACTATGGATATTTTCGACGAGACCAAGTCGCTTGATAAATGTAACGACAGAATTGTCGACCTCGGTTGGAGCACCGATACCACCTACCAGCTTAAGGTCACTATCGATAACACCTCCGGAGACAAAGGCGGTCAGTTCTACACCATGATGAACAACTCATTCATATATTACGTTGACATGGACGTGCTTGAGGACGTATTCAGCAGAATCAGCGCAGAGCAAATGGTAATGGACGAGACCTACAACGACGACGATATTACCGGTAAGATCACTACGCTAAGCGATAACAGAACCGTCATGACGACCATACCCTACGATGCGGGCTGGGAGGTCTACGTTGACGGAGAAAGAGTTGAAACAGTTGAGGCTGTCAACGCTCTCGTTGCCTTTGAGATCGAGGATGCGGGCGAGCATTCGATCAGATTCCTCTACCGACCCATGACCTTTAAGGTGGGCATCGTTATCACGGTGGCTTCTCTGATGGGATTCATTCTCATAATAATCCTTGAGGATAAGCTTAAAAGGCTTGCTATCGTAAAGGCATTCTTTGTAGTCGAATACGACGGCGAAGAAGAAAATGAGGCTCTGAGAGTTAAGACTGCGCAAAAGTCACCGGCAAAGCAACACAAGAAGAAAAAATAATCAGTTGGAGATAAAGAATGTTTTACTATATTAGCGGAAAGCTGGCGCTTGCAAATCCTTCCCTCGCCGTGATAGATGCGGGCGGAATAGGATATAAGCTGACTATAAGCGAAAACACCTATAATGCCCTGCCTGCGCGCCACACCCAGGCAGAGCCCGACGTCAGGCTCTTCACCTATCTTGCTGTGCGCGAGGATGATATTGAGCTTTTCGGCTTCCATACCGAGGCCGAGCTTAACTCCTTTAAAATGCTTCTCGGTGTTTCGGGAATAGGCCCCAAGGCCGCTATTTCAATTCTTTCCCTGCTTACACCCGAAAAGCTGGCGATCGCCGTTTGCACCGAGGACAGAAAAACTATCGCCAAGGCTAACGGCATAGGTCCGAAGACCGCCGCGAGAGTTATTCTGGAGCTTAAGGACAAGCTGATCAAGGAGACCGACCTTTCATCGGCTGTGAGCGTTGACACCCACGTCACATCTCAGGCGCCCGTCGGCTCAAGCAAGCTGCGCGATGCACAGGACGCTCTGCTTGTACTCGGCTACTCAAAGGCGGACGTTCAAAAAGCCCTCAGCGCAATAGACACCCAGTCGCTTGAGGTGTCCGAGATAATCAAAAAGGCTCTTTCAAAGCTGTTTTAATTTGGAAAACGTAAGGAGAAAAATATGTTCAACGACGAAGAATTTGACTTTGAAAACCGAATAGTATCGACCTCGTTTTCCAGTGAGGATTCAGATGTGGAGACATCTCTGCGCCCCAAGTCCCTTGAGGATTACATCGGCCAGGAAAAGGTAAAGGAAAACCTTAAGGTATATATCGATGCCGCAAAAATGCGCAACGATTCGCTTGACCACGTTCTGCTTTACGGCCCTCCCGGACTTGGTAAGACCACTCTTTCCAATATTATCGCAAACGAGATGGGTGTAAATATCAGAGTTACCTCCGGCCCGGCGATCGAAAAAACCGGAGATCTTGTTGCTCTGCTTACAAGCCTTGAAAAGGGTGACGTTCTCTTTATTGACGAGATACACCGCCTTTCCCGTACGGTTGAGGAGATACTCTACCCCGCCATGGAGGATTTTGCCGTCGACATTATAATCGGTAAGGGTCCTTCCGCAAGAAGCATCAGACTTGAGCTTCCCAAGTTCACTCTCATCGGCGCAACGACAAGAGCCGGTCAGCTGACCACTCCTCTGCGTGACAGATTCGGCGTGGTTTTGAAGCTTGAGCTCTATACCCCCGAGGAGCTTGCGACTATCGTTTCACGAAGCGCATCAATTCTCGGCATAGAGATAACTGAGCAGGGCGCGTACGAGATCGCTTCACGCTCACGCGGAACGCCCCGTATCGCTAACAGACTCCTTAAGCGCGTGCGCGACTTTGCGCAGGTCAAGGGAAAGAGCTCCATTGACAACGAAATTGCTCAATACGCTCTTGACAAGCTTGAAATTGACGAGCTTGGTCTTGACTCCACCGACAAGAGGATGCTTGAGACCATAATCAAGTTCTACGACGGCGGCCCCGTCGGTCTTGAAACTCTTGCCGCCACTATCGGCGAGGAAGCGATAACGCTTGAGGATGTTTACGAGCCTTATCTTATGCAGATAGGCTATCTCAGCCGCACGCCGAGAGGCCGATGCGTAACAAGACTTGCATACGAGCACTTGGGGCTTACCCCGAAGGCTGTGGTTAAGGATGCAACTCAACTTGATATGTTCTCATAACTAAAATAATGAAAAGCACCTGTGGTGATCACAGGTGCTTTTTTATTACGTCGGGCAAGGCTCACTTTTTTCTTTTCCATTTTTTGAGCATTGTCTTGATCTGCTCTGTCATAGAGGAAAGCTCCTTATTTGACAGTCCTCTGCTTGATGCGGCAACGTCATAGAGGTTGCCAACCTCGCGCATCAGATCATTATAGAATCTGTCTGCCCGCTCTGATTTGACGACCTTCTTTGAGGGCTGTATCTTCACTCCGTCAGGCTCATAGAGAGGCGCGTCGGCGGTCAGGTCGTAGATGCTTCCGCTATACGGCGCTATCGCCTTACAGTCAAATCTCTGCTCTATAAGGCTTCTTAAATTCTCGCAGGCTCCCTCGTCTCCGTGATTGACAAATACTGTCCGTGGGCGTTTTTTGAACGCCTCAAGCCATGAGAGAAGTCCTTCCATATCCGCGTGTCCGCTTGTTCCGTGGAGCTGGGCAATTTTAGCCTTGACCGCGACGTCCTCGCCAAACAATCGCACGGTTCTTGCGCCGTCAATCAGTCGTCTGCCCAGAGAATTTACCGCCTGATAGCCTACGAAGAGGATTATGTTTTCGCGCTTCCAGAGGTTATGCTTTAGGTGGTGTCTTATTCTGCCCGCCTCGCACATTCCGCTTGCCGAAATAATGACCTTATGTCGCGTATCTGCGTTTATCAGCTTGGAATCGTCGCTTGATACCGAAAGGCTGAGGCCCTCAAACCAGATGGGGTTTATTCCCTTTTCTATCATCGCGCGCGTTTCGTCGTCAAAGCACACCGTGTCGCATTGCAGGAATATCTGCGTTGCCTCGACCGCCATCGGGCTGTCAACGTATACGGGAAAGTCACCGTATTTGTCAAGAAGCCCCTGCTCCTTGATTATCCTTATTGCATAAAGCATTTCTTGCGTTCTGCCTACGGCGAAGGACGGGATTATAACGTTTCCGCCCGCCTCAAACGCCTCGGCAATAAATGAAGCAAGGGCGCTGACTGTGGCGTTTGGGTCCTTTTTTCCCTCGTGGAGTCTGTCACCGTAGGTCGATTCTATAACAAGGTAATCGGCATCCTCAACCGTTTGCGGATCCTTGATAAGCGGTTGATTTGTGTTTCCGACGTCGCCGCTGAAAACTATCTTTTTATTCTCGTCGCCCTCATTCATCCATATCTCTATGCAGGCAGAGCCGAGCAGGTGGCCTATATCGGTAAATCTGAGGCTTATATTCTCTGACACCTGATACGTTCTGTCATATTTACAGGGATAGAAGAGTCCGAGCGCGCCTATCGCATGCTCCGTTGTGTACAGAGGCTCAATCTTAGCCGTTCCGTTTCTCTCCGCTTTGCGGTTTTGCCATTCGGCTTCGGTCTCCTGAATGTGCGCGGCGTCGCGAAGCATTATCTCGCAGAGGTTATGCGTAAGCTCCGTGGCGTAAATCTTTCCTTTAAATCCGTCCTTGAACAGCTTTGGCAAAAGTCCCGAATGGTCGATATGCGCGTGTGTGACAAAGACCGCCTCGATCATCGCCGGCAAAACAGGAAGGGGGACATTTTCAAATTCGTCCCGTCCCTGCTCCATGCCGCAGTCAATAAGATAGTTATGTCCGCCAACCTCAAGAAGCGTACAGCTTCCCGTTACCTCATGGGCGGCGCCTATAAACGTGATCTTCATAAAATGTCCCCCTTTATTAAATTCTATATTCAGACTTCAAACTGGCTGTTCCAAAGCTCTGAGTAAAATCCTCCGTTTGCCAGAAGTGTATTGTGGTCGCCCTTTTCGATTATCCGACCATTATTCATAACGAGAATTACGTCCGCTTCCTTGATGGTGGAAAGTCTATGCGCCACAATGAACGACGTTCTTCCCTTCATCATTTTTGCAAAGGCATCCTGTATCTTCATTTCAGTACGTGTATCTATTGAAGAGGTCGCCTCGTCAAGAATCAGCATGGGCGGCAAGCAAAGTAATACTCTCGCGATACAAAGCAGCTGCTTTTGTCCCTGTGAAAGCGCGCCGCCGTCCTCCGAAAGCACGGTATCGTAGCCCTGCGGAAGCTGACGGATAAAGCTATGCGCATGCGCGCTCTTCGCCGCGGCGATTATCTCATCGTCGGTGGCGTCGGGCTTACCCATTGCGATATTTTCACGGATAGACGCGTTTTTGAGCCAGGTGTCCTGAAGCACCATGCCAAAGGATCGGCGCAGAGATGAGCGCGTAATATCACGGGAATCCTTGCCCGATATCTCTATCTTGCCACTGTCAACATCGTAAAATCTCATTAACAGATTTATAACCGTTGTCTTTCCGCATCCCGTCGGGCCTACGATGGCAACTCTCTGACCGTTCCCGATCGCGAGATTGAAATCCTTTATAAGCTCACGGTCGGGCGAATAGGAGAACTCGACGTTCTCTATTTTTACCCTGCCGTCAATGTCGGTATTCTCAAGGACACACGCATCTGCCGCATCGGGTGTAACCGAGGGGGCGTCTATAAGCTCGAACACGCGCCCTGCGCAGGTCAGCGCGTTCTGAAGCTCGGTGATAACTCCCGAGATCTCATTGAATGGCTTTGTGTATTGGTTTGCGTAGTTAAGCAGGCTGGTCAAGGCTCCTACCGTCAATGCCGCTCCGCCGCTTGATACGCAGATGAGCGCGCCGACAAGTGCTACTCCCGCATAGACAAGATTATTGACAAATCTTGTACAGGGGTTGGTCAACGACGAATAAAATACCGCCTTTTGAGAGCAAATTTGAAGTCTTGCGTTTATCTCGTCAAACTGCTCCGCCGCCTCCTCCTCATGCGAGAATGCGACGACCGTCTTATGCTCGCCTATCATCTCATCGATAAGCGCGGTCTGCTCGGCTCTCGTTTCTGATTGCTTTTTGAAGAGTGTGTGCGTTTTCTTGGCTATAAACGCCGCAACAAAAAGCGACAGTGGTGTGACAACAACTACGACGAGCGTTATGCTCAAATTGATGGAAAGCATAAAGGCAAGTGTGCCGAGTATTGTCAAGACTCCCGTGAAAAGTTGCGAAAAGCCCATAAGCAGTCCGTCGGTAAACTGGTCAACGTCTCCAATTACACGGCTTACGGTATCGCCTATAGGGTGCGAGTCGATATAGGAAAGCGGAAGCTCCTGTATCTTTTTAAACGCATCTCTGCGGAGTCTGCGAACTATACCAAAGGTTATTCTGTTGTTGCAGACGTTCATTATCCACTGCAACAAGGCAGTTATTGCCGAAATGATGCCTATCTTTAACAGTATTGAGAAAATACCGTCAAAATCAACGTTAGCGGGACCGATCGCCAGGTCTATCGCCTCTCCGACGAGTATCGGGATATACAGTGTAAGACCCACGATTACCAAGGCGAGGATCAACGAGATCGCAAAGAGAATTCTATACTTTGCAAGATATTTCAGTACCTTTTTCACTGTGGGAAGCGTGTTTGCATTTTTCTTCATTCCGCATCACCTCCCTTGAATTGAGAGTCATATATCTCACGGTATACCTCGCAGGTGTCAAGAAGCTCCTTGTGCGTTCCTATACCAACCGCCTCACCGCCGTCAAGCACGATTATTTTATCGGCGTGGCTGATAGATGACGTTCTCTGCGAAATAATAAATATTGTAGGGTCATAGTCAAGCGTGCGTAATGCCGCGCGAAGCCTTGCCTCGGTTGCGAAATCAAGTGCGGACGCCGAGTCGTCAAGAATGATTATCGGAGCGCGGCGCAATATAGCGCGGGCGATTGTAAGTCTTTGACGCTGTCCGCCCGAAAAGTTTCTGCCGAGCTGCTCGACCTTTGCGTCAAGTCCCCCGTCCTTCTCTCTTACGAAATCCGCCGCCTGAGCGATATCAAGTGCGCTCCAAAGCTCCTCGTCGGTCGCGTTATCCTTACCCCACAAGAGGTTTGAGCGTATAGTTCCCTTAAACAAAACAGCCTTCTGCGGCACGATGCCTATCTTTTCGCGAAGCTCCTCGGGCGTATATTCGTTGACGTTCTTACCGAACACTCTGACCTCGCCCTTTGTTGCATCATAGAATCTGGGGATCATATTGACAAGCGAGGTCTTGCCCGATCCCGTGCCCCCTATAATGCCTATCGTACTTCCTGACTCGGCAGAAAGATTAATTCCCTCAAGTGTGGGCGCTCCCGCGCCGTGGTAAGTCAGTCCGACACCCTCAAACTCTACCGCCGGAGCCTTTTCGTTTGTTTCGGCCCCGCTTTCATTTACGGTCATTCCCGTGGGGGTATCAAGCACCGCCTGCACGCGCTTGCCGCATGCAACCGCCTTTGTAATTGTAAATACTGTATTCGCAAGCTTTACAAGCTCAACCAGTATCTGAGACATATAATTATAGAGTGCAAAAAGCGCGCCCTGTGTCATTGCCCCACAATCTATCTCGAAGCTGGACAGATAAACAATAGATATTATACCCAAATTTACGGTGACGTAAGTTAAGGGATTCATAAGCGCAGTTATCTTACCCGTGAAATTCTGAATGTCGGTATGGGCATTGTTCCTTCCCATAAACTCATCGATCTCACTGCTCTGCTTATTGAAGGCGCGGATAACTCTGACGCCCGAGAGGTTCTCTCTTACCGAGCCCGTGACCGAGTCAAGGCGCGATTGAACTCGCTTGTAAAGCGGTATGCCCGCAAGGATTATTGAGAATACTATTGCCGCAAGGACTGCTATCACAACAGAAAATGTAGGAAGCGACATGGGCGTGATTGCAAACGCCATTATCAGCGCGCCGAATACTATTATGGGAGAACGTAAAAACAGGCGGAGCGTCATATTGACACCTGTCTGCACCTGGTTTATATCGCTTGTCATTCTCGTTATCATTGAGGAGCGTCCAAGCTTATCTGCTTCGGTATAGGAAAGCGCACCAAGGTGTGTAAACAGGCGGCGACGAAGCTCTGTGGATGTTCCGATTGCCGCTCTTGCCGCAAAATACTGCGCGACAATAGCGCAGGAAAGTCCTACCACTCCAAGAAGAACAAGTATCAGACAGCCGTATATGATATAGCTCTGATCCCGGTTTCTTATACCTATATCTATGATGGACTTGACCACTATCGGCACGAACAGATCAAAGCATGCCTCAAGCAGCTTGAAAAATGGCGCCATAAAGCACTCAAGCCTATATTTTTTCAGAATTTTGAATGTTGCATTCATTTATGTCAGGGGTCCTTTCGACAGGGTCTTTTTATACATAATCTACCAAAATAATTATATCATTTTTCGCTTTAAAAATCAAGCGTTTTGACAAAATAATGCTTTTATACACGAAAAGAACACATTATCACAAAAAAATCAGAAAAAATGTGATTTTTACTGTAAAATTATTCATATTAGGTTTACAAAAGCGTGATAAAATTGTATACGTGAAAATTTGTAATATTTTTATGGAGGAAATACAATTGCTTAAGCTGAATAACATAACAAAGCAATACGTATCAGGCAGTTCCACCGTTGACGCTCTTCGCGGGGTCAGCATTGAGTTCCGCAAAAGCGAGTTCGTATCTATTCTCGGTCAGTCCGGATGCGGAAAGACCACGCTCCTTAACATCGTAGGCGGTCTTGACCGATACACCGACGGAGATCTTATTATCAACGGCAAGTCTACCAAGACATTTAAGGACTCCGACTGGGACTCATACAGAAACCACTCTATCGGCTTTGTTTTCCAGAGCTACAACCTTATTCCCCACCAGACAGTTCTTTCAAACGTTGAGCTTGCGCTTACGCTTTCCGGTGTTTCTAAGACAGAACGCAGAAAAAGAGCCATCGAGGCGCTCCAAAAAGTCGGACTTGGAGATCAGATACACAAAAAGCCCAACCAGATGTCGGGCGGTCAGATGCAGAGAGTCGCGATCGCGCGCGCTCTTGTAAACGATCCCGAGATACTTCTTGCCGACGAGCCTACCGGTGCGCTTGATACCGCTACAAGCGTTCAGATCATGGAGATACTCAAGGAGATATCCAAGGAGCGTCTTATTATCATGGTAACTCACAACCCCGAGCTGGCTGATACTTATTCTACACGTATAGTCAAGCTTCTCGACGGTCTTGTTATTGACGACTCCAACCCCTACACCTCTGCCACAGAGGTCGCAAGCGAGGAAGGCGCCGCTGTGGCGGTTGAGCCTGTTGAGGAAAAGACAGAAAAGAAGGTAAAGAAAGCTAAGAAAGCTGTAAAGAAAAAGGCAAAGAAGGATGCGAAAAACCAGAAAACCTCTATGTCCTTCTTCACCGCTCTTTCCCTCTCCTTCAATAACCTGCGTACAAAAAAGGGCCGCACGATAATGACCAGCTTCGCGGGAAGCATCGGTATCATCGGTATCGCGCTCATTCTCGCGCTCTCTACAGGTATTAACGCCTTTATCGCCCAGGTGCAGGAGGATACTCTCTCCACCTACCCGCTTACTATTCAGAAGCAGACGCAGGATATGTCCGCGATGCTCTCCGCAATGACGAACGTTTCAGACACAGAGGATTACAGAGATTCCGGCAAGATCTACGTTGACGACTCGCTTGGAACTATGATGGGCGCAATGAGCTCCACCGTTGAGAATAATCTTGAGGCGTTCAAGGTATATATTGAGGAAAACTACGGAAGCATTGAGAACTACGTAAGCGACATTCAGTACACCTACGACTACAACCTTCAGGTCTTCAATATGGTGGACGGAGAAGCAAGAAAGGTTGGAATGGAGACCCTGTTTGAAAACATGGGTAGCGCATTCTCCGGCATGAGCGAGCTTATGGAAATGGGCTCCAGCATGGGAAGTCTTGGAATGAACGTATTCTCCGAGATGATAGACAACCAGACCATTCTTGACCAGCAGTATGACGTCATTGCAGGCGACTGGCCCAAGGAATACAACGAGGTAGTTCTTGTTGTTAACTCCAATAACCAGATAAGCAAGATGACACTCTACATGCTCGGTGTTCTTGATCCCGAGGATATCGAGGACGAGATGGCGGCTCTTATGAGCGGTAATTACACGCCCACCGAGATGCAGCCCTACACGTACGATGATCTTATGGGTCTTGAGTTTAAGCTTCTTAACACAGAGGATTTCTACGAGAAGACCGACAAGACATACACTGTTGGCGACAAGGTATACAACGTTTGGAGCGATCTTCGCATAAAGCCCGGATTTGACCAGCAGGCTTATATTGCTGAAAAGGGCGTTAACATTAAGATAGCGGGTATCATTCGCCCCAAGGACGGTGCAGCTTCCACCTCTATCTCAGGCGCGATCGGATATACTAAGGAGCTTACAAATTACATTCTTGACCAAAACACAAAGAGCGACGTCATAAATCAGCAGAAGGAAACTCCCACTGTTAACGTTCTTACAGGTCTCGGATTTGAGCGTACACACTACACGCCCGAGACGATCGATCAGCTTGTCGACAAGATCGACAGCGCGACGATGGAGATGTTCTACGCCTATATGACCGAGCAGATACTCTCGAACCCCGAATTCTCAGGAAGAATAAACGTTAAGGACGCAGAGTCCTTTATCGGCGTATACATGCTGCTCCCCGAGGAAAAGCAGGCAGAGGCTCTTGGACGTATTCTTGAGCTCGCGCGCGCGAACGAGGCTAATCAGGCAAGCATTTCCGCCCTTTTCCAATTCGTTTCCGGAATGACAAACGGAATCACGGTTGACGAAAATAATCTTACAAGACTTCTTCCCGTTCTCGATTTTCAGTCGGTATACTTTACCATCAACGGTCTCTCCGGTCTTACCGACATGGTCGGCGCAGAGGGCATGGCTGAGATCTACGCAAACATCAACCAGAACATCCTGCCCACCATTCCCATGCTCGGAATGTTTGGCGTGACCGAGGTAAATGACGACATAAGCTTCGGAACGGCTATGCTTTTCCTTTCCGCCGAGCAAAAAACGGCAATTTATTCCGACCTTGTTGACAAGGCGGTTGCTGCCGATGCGACGGGTGTGGATACACTTTGTCAGATCCTTGCATTTACTTCCGGCGCGGAGCAATTTACTGCCGATGATCTTAAGGCATACCTTGTTGCTTCCTCCACCGCCGACTTCTCAAATCCCCAGAACATTATGTCTGAAATTCAGGCCGCAATGACCAGGACAGTTTTGCCTATCGGCGGTGTGTCCGGTCTTATCGAGCTTGCAGGCGATGAGCAGATGCAGGGCGTTTACACTCAGATGACCGAAGACATCATGAAGATGACGGTCAACAAGGAGATATTCGTTACTATACTTTCAACAATGACAAAGGATGACCCCGCGTTTATTCAGCTTGAGGAGACCCTCTACGGCATGGCTCCCCAGATCGACGCGACATACGAGAGCGTGCTTGAAACTCTTGACGATGCCGAGAAGGCTAAGCCCGCTTCCATCAACTTCTTCGCAAAGGACTTTGAGTCCAAAGAGTCGATCGAGGCATTTATCGCCGAGTATAACGATCAGGCAAGCGATGCGGATAAGCTTGAATATTCCGACGTTGTCGGTGCGCTTATGTCCTCGGTTACGATCATTGTAAACGCTATTTCCTACGTTCTTATCGCATTCGTTGCAATCTCCCTTGTCGTTTCCTCTATAATGATAGGAATCATTACTAACATTTCCGTTCTTGAGAGAACAAAGGAGATCGGTATTCTCCGCGCGATCGGCGCATCCAAAAAGGACGTTTCCCGCGTATTCAATGCCGAGACACTTATTATCGGACTTGCGGCAGGCGCTATCGGTATAATTTCTACCCTTGTCCTCTGCATCCCGATCACCGCGATAGTTCAGTACTTCACGGGACTTGACAATATCAGAGCTATCCTTCCCTGGCAGGGCGCGGTCATACTCGTCGTCATCAGTATGATACTCACTCTTATCGCAGGTATAATCCCCGCAAGAAGCGCGGCGAAGAAGGACCCCGTTATAGCACTCAGAACCGAATAAAAATTTCAAGGTCGGCAGGAATCTCCTGCCGACCCTTTTTATTCATCTTCTTCGATTGGCTCAAACTCATCCTTTGCTGCCCCGCAAAGCGGGCAGACCCAATTATCCGGCAAATCCTCAAAATCGGTGCGCGATAATATGCCGTTCTCCTCGTCGCCTTGGCGCGGGTCGTATTCGTATGAGCAAATGGGACATATATATTTCATATCCGTCATCTCCTTGATTTTTTATCATACTATGCCGCGCGGGGCAACATATTGACACTTTCGGGGCAGAATAAATAAAAATTATTTATCATAGTATAAAACAAAATACTACAAAGGATAATTTGGAAAAATGCCCTCTCGAACAAGAAGATTTTTTCTTAATGCAATCACGCTGACGCTGGCTGCGCTTATAATGCGCGCAGTAAGTGTTATCTTTAACGTTTACATATCGAATAAGGCGGGAAGCGAGGCAATGGGCCTCTTTTCCCTGCTTGGCAGCATATACGGATTTTCCATGACGGTTGCGGTGGCGGGAATAAATCTTGGTGTGACAAGACTTGTATCAGACGCGCTTGCCAAAAACGATCCCAAGGGCGCGAAAAAAGGCGCGTCTATCGCGTTGGCGGTATGCACTCTCACCGGTACGCTTGCCGGAATACTTCTCTTTTCGCTGTCGGGATACCTTGGCGGAGTGGTCCTCGGTGACGTAAGGGCGATCCGCCCTCTTAAGCTGCTTGCATTTACCCTGACTCCGATCGCGATATGCTCCTGTCTGTCAGGATATTTTACAGCCGTGCGCCGTGTGAAGATAAATGCCGCCTTTGGCATTGTTGCGCAATTTGTAAAGATCGGCGCGACCGTCCTGCTTCTCTCCTTTTTTGTCGATCTTGGAACCGAGCAGGCATGCTTATGCCTTGTGGCGGGTGGCGCGATTGCCGAATTTTTCTCGCTTGGCGTGACCTTTATTCTTTATCTCGTTGACAAAAGAAAGCTCACACGCACCTCTGCTTCTCCCGATGATACAAGCAAGGGGCTTACACGCAAGCTTCTATCTATCACTCTGCCTGTGACCTTCAGCGCGTGTATACGCTCCGCGCTTTCTATGTTTCAGCACATTCTCATCCCCAAGGGGATATTTAAAAGCGGAAAAAGCTGGGGAGAGGCACTTTCATCCTACGGTGCTCTGCACGGTATGGCTCTTCCTCTGCTCCTTTTCCCCTCTGCATTTATCTCCGCATTTGCCGGACTTTTAATTCCCGAGATAAGCGAATGCTGCGCTCAATCCGATTCTGCCCGACTTGAACGTACAGCCTACCGCACGCTTAGCCTTTCGCTATTTTTTTCTATTGGCGTTTCCGGTATTATGCTCTTTTTTTCAAACGAGCTTGGTGTGGCGATATACAATAATGAGGAGACGGCACTTTATATCAAGATTTTAGCTCCCCTTATTCCCGTAATGTATATAGACAGCGCGGTAGACGCCATTCTAAAGGGCTCCGGACATCAGGTCTACTCTATGAACATAAACATAATAGACACTCTTACCGCTTGCATCTTCGCCCTTACCCTTATACCGAGGATAGGTATATGGGGGTACGTTATCTCTATATACGCCACCGAGATAATGAACACCTCGCTTAGTCTTATAAAAATGATGTCGGTAACTCAGATGCGCCCTCGTCCCCTTATGCAGGTCGGGCTACCCGTCCTTTGCATTATAGGCGCGACAAATATATCGCGCCTGCTCTTTGGATTATTCCCCAATGTGTTCTCTCCCAACATTAGCCTTATAGTTGGGATCGTATTATCGGTTTTTTTATATATACTTCTTCTATCCCTGACAAAAGCCGTGACACGTGAGGAAAAGGAATTCCTTGCCGCCGCCCTTCTCTCCGAGGGAAAATATAACGAAAAATACAGGCGCGATCTTCCCGCGATAAGATAAAAAAACGCCCCGCCACTCGGCGGGGTGTTCTTTTAACTATAAATATCGAATAAACCGAAGTCAAAAGCGCAAACTCGTTTTATGTCCTATATTATACAGTCTTACTGAGCAGAGCGTCTTGCTTCGAAGCACTTGCTGCAGTAAACGGGTCTGTCGCTGCTGGGTTGGAAAGTGAGCTTAGCCTCGCCGCCACACTCAGAGCAAACGGCGATAAAGTACTGACGCTCGCCTCTCTCAGCATTCTTTCTCTTGTCGCGGCATGCCTTGCAGCACTTAGGCTGATTCTTGAAGCCCTTTTCAGCATAGAACTGCTGCTCGCCCGCTGTGAAGACGAATTCCTCGCCGCAATCTCTGCATGTGAGGGTTATGTCCTCGTAAACGACTTCTTCAGCATTTTCTACTTTTACTTCGTTTTCACACATGTTTTCATTTCCTCGCTTATTAAAAATCAGTAAGGGTATTCGCGTGCGCGCCCGCTTTTATCAGCGCGTATATAAAAGCTCCCATGGGAGATTTTAACTTATTCATTTTTGCCCGTCAAGAGCAATCTTCAGCTTTTTTCTTATTCGGTAAATAGCATTGGAAACGGATTTTCTTTCAATCCCGATCTTTTGCGCGATCTGCGAGACAGTTGCGCCAGAAACGTACATCCACCAGACCTTGTTTTCAAGTCTTGACAGCTGCTTATTTATTTCTCGCACAAGCATTGCCGTTTGCTCACGCTCAACGACCGAGGCGAATACGTCACCCCCGTCAACCGACACGGGAGCAGTTCCGTCATCAAGGGATATTGCCCGCAATCTGTTATGTCGGTTATAGGCGCGAATGAAGGATACAAGGCCATTTTCAATGCATATCTTCGCGTAAAGCCCGAACTCAATGCCCTCCGCTTCGCAATGATAGCTGCAAACAGAGTTACAGAAATGGACAAGTGCTTCCTGATATACGTCCTCTCCGTCCTGCTGTGTCATCGTATCCAAGGTGAATTTTTTTGACGACGCTTCGATAAGGGGACGGTAGATATCCTTAAGCGCAATAAACGCGCCGTCCTCTCCGCCCTGCGCCCGAAGGATCAATTCCCTAACCTTTTCTTTCACTTTGTCCACGACCTCTGCTTACTTATAAACCTAAAAAAAGCACCATATATAAATAATTATATCAAAAAAAACTTTCTCGGTCAACATTATTTTTTTGGCAACCATTTGTAAAAAACGACAAACCGCGCCTTTTTGGTGTGTGTTTTGCACAAAACTATACTATGTTTTTTGACAAAAAAAGCATTTCGCGCGGTTGATTTGTTCATTTCATCCAAAAGAATAGGAAGAACTTTGTTAAAAATTATTCCCGTTTTTTGACGGATAAAACGACATTCCGCACAAAATGCTTAGTATTTTTGTGAAAAATCACAAAAGGGGAAAATGCGTTTTTTAATTGAATATGAAGTTGATATTTCCCGACATGAGCGCCATCACGCCCTTATATACTCTCTCCGGGTGGTCGCGGAAATTTTCTTCCATTCTCTGCGCGCGATTCAGGGTATCCACCGTCACGCTGTTCTGCATGATAATCTTGTCCTTCTCCTTTATTATACAGATAACGTCATATCTGCCGTCCTCTGTCTTTTCAATGCGCGCCGAGACCTTTATATTCCTCTTTTTAAAATCAAGGTAACGCATTGCGCACTCAAGGCTCTTGTCAAGTAGCGAGGTGAGTATCTCACTGCGGAACTCGGTGGCAACCACTCTGCCCTTGTCGGTGACAACATACATCGAGTCACCCGCATCATTCTTTCCGCAGTCCTCGATAAGATCCGCGTCAAGCATCTCGTGAAACGACTCCGCAAAATCAAGGTACATTACGTAATCGTTTTGCATCACGATGTCGTTGATGGTTACATAATCAAGCGGATAATTTATATTTTGCATAAGGTAAAGAACAAAAATCTTTACGTTCCTTTTACTTCCTACAAGCGAAGCCATTATTGCCCTCCAGATACTACTTTGACGACAGCGCGCCACTAAACTATATTTTATCATAAAATCTGTTTTTTTTCAAGAGAATCTGTTGATTTTTTTGAAAAAATGTGTTATGATAGAATAAATCTTTTTTAATGCGAAAGGACAAAAAATGGCAACCGTAGCAATACTCGGCTTCGGCGTAGTCGGAAGCGGCGTCGCAGAGGTCTTAACACAAAATAAAGCTATAATTGAAAACAAGTTGGGCCAGGAGGTTAAGATCAAGTATATCCTTGATCTCCGCGAGTTCCCCGACAGCCCGTTTGGCGGACTTGTTGTTCACGACTTCAATATTATTCTCAACGACCCTGAGGTAACTATCGTGGCGGAGATGATGGGTGGCTCCCACCCCGCGTACGACTTCTCCAAGGCGGCTTTGCTTGCCGGCAAGAGCGTTGTAACCTCAAACAAGGAGGTCGTGGCGAACTTTGGCGCTGAGCTTATCTCTATCGCCAAGGATATGGGCGTGGCTTATCTCTTTGAGGCGAGCGTAGGCGGCGGTATCCCGATCATCAGACCTATCTGCAACGATCTCTCCTCTAACAATATCCGCGAGATCAGCGGTATTCTTAACGGAACTACAAACTATATTCTCACCAAGATGACCAAGGAGGGCGTTGACTTTGCGACGGTCCTCAAGGACGCGCAGGACAAGGGCTACGCCGAGAGAAATCCCGCCGCTGACGTTGAAGGTCTTGACGCGGCGCGCAAGATAGTTATTCTCGCGGCTCTTGCTTTCGGCAAGGCGATCTCCCCGAACGATATTCACGTTGAGGGCATTACAAATATCACCACCGAGGACGTTGAGCTTGCGGCGCGTCTTGGCTACTCCGTAAAGCTTATCGGTCACTCCGCTCTTGTGGGCGGCAAGATCCTTGCGATGGTTTCCCCCAGACTTATTCCCGCATCCAATCCCCTTTCGGGTATAAACGACGTATTCAACGGAATCCTTCTTGAGGGTGACATGGTCGGAAACGTAATGTTCTACGGCCCCGGAGCCGGCAAGCTCCCCACCGCAAGCGCGGTATGCGCGGA
This sequence comes from Eubacteriales bacterium, assembly GCA_045602385.1. GTDB lineage: Bacteria > Bacillota > Clostridia > Oscillospirales > CAG-272 > SVTX01. Next base: position 42,102 of record JAZSBL010000054.1, read on the forward strand.
TATTGTGGACATTATCGCCCACAGAAACGATGCTATCAAGCTACCTGAATTCGCAACTGCGGCAGCTGACGACGTGGCTGACTTCAACGGGTACACCTGCAAGCGATTCTTCACCTTTGACAAGTGCGCCGAGTGCGCTCTTACCGAGGAAAAGGCGGAAAAGTGCTTTGGTAAGATAGAGGCACTCCTGGTAGAGGGCTCTCGCGCGGCTGTCATTACCGCCCCGATGAGCGAAAAGGCGGCGGCAGAGATCGCGGCAAAGCTAAACGCTTGTCACTCATACAGACTTCTTTAATAAATCAAAAGGCTTTGACGTGTGTCAAAGCCTTTTCTATGTAATTATTTGCCCTTTATTTTCTTCCAGTATTCCTCTGCGGCCTTTTCCTGCTTATTATCACCGTAGTGATAATATTTCTTGTTTTTAATGTCGTCGGGGAGATACTGCTGCTCAACGTATCTGTTCGGATAGTCGTGCGGGTATTTATAGCCCTTGAACAAGGGACTTTGGAGATGTATGGGCGGGACAAGTCCAAGTCCTGCCTTGACGTCCTCAAGCGCCGCGTCGACAGCGAGATGCTGTGTATTCGACTTTGGCAGAGTCGCAAGCATGAGCGCCGCGTGGCCGAGCGGTATTCTCGCCTCCGGAAGTCCAAGCTCACGCGCAGAGTCGCAGCACGCCTTGACGATAAGGGGCGCCTGCGGATATGCAAGTCCTATATCCTCGCTTGCGATGACCTGCAAGCGGCGGCAAAGCGAGATTATATCGCCCTGCTCTATCATTTTTGCGACGTAAAATGCCGTAGCATCGGGATCGGAGCCGCGGATCGCCTTTTGCAGACATCCGAGCATGTCAAAATGGACGTCATCGTTATAATTGCCCACTCCGTAGTTAAACTGGTCGGCGTCTTGGGGTGTTATCTCTCCCTCGGCGGAAAAATAGGCATTCTCAAAGAGTCCTATAGAACGGCGCACGTCACCGCCCGCCGCTTTGGCGATATATTCCGCCGTGGACGCGCTTACCGTCTTTTCCGTGCCGTTTTCCTTATTGAGGTAGTCAAGCGCGCGGAAAAGCATTTTTGCGCACTCTGTGGGGGCAACCGGCTTGAACTCAAAGAGTGATGAGCGCGAAATGATCGCGTTATACACATAAAAGTGCGGATTTTCGGTTGTGGACGCTATAAGCGTGACTCTGCCGTCCTCGATATATTCAAGCAAGGATTGCTGCTGCTTACGGTTGAAATACTGGATCTCGTCAAGATAAAGCAACGTTCCCTGTGAGCCGAAAATACTCTGCGAGGATGCAAGTATCTCCTTGACGTCGGAAAGCGACGCGCTGGTAGCGTTTATTTTATGAAAATCCATGCCCGACTGCTTGGCGATGATCGATGCCGCCGTGGTCTTACCCGTACCGGGAGGGCCGAAAAAAATCATATTGGTAAGTCGACCGCCCGAAAGCATACGGCGGATTACGCCTCGCTCACCGAAAAGGTGCTCCTGACCGACTATATCGTCTATCGACTGCGGACGCAAGAGGTCCGCAAGCTGTGCATTTCTCATTTTTATATCCTTAAAATCCAAATTATTTGAAAAGTCCGCTTGAAAGGTAGCGCTCTCCCGTATCGGGGAGAATTACAACTATACGTTTGCCTGCGTTATCCGCTCTCCCGGCAAGAGCCTTTGCCGCCGCGAGCGCAGCTCCCGATGAAATACCGACCAAAAGCCCCTCTGTGCGCGCAAGCTCACGCGCGTTTTCAAATGCGGACTCGTCAGTGACTGTCAAGATCTCGTCGACAAGCGAGAGGTCGAGATTCTTCGGGATAAAGCCAGCTCCTATGCCTTGTATGGCATGCGCCCCCGATCTTCCCTCGCTGATATAGGGCGAGCCTGACGGCTCGACGGCTACGATCTTGATATTAGGGTTTTGCTCCTTTAAGTAACGCGCCGTGCCGCTCAACGTGCCGCCCGTGCCGACCGTTGCGACGAATATATCTACATTACCGTCCATATCGTTCCATATTTCGGGTCCTGTGCTACGGTAGTGAGCTTCGGGATTGGCGGGATTGTCAAACTGTCCCATTATAACCGCTCCGGGTGTTTCTGATTTGATCTTTTCGGCTTTCTGTATTGCACCCGACATTCCGAGCGACGCATCGGTGAGTACGAGCTCCGCTCCGTACGCTCTCATGAGCTGCTTTCTCTCCTCGGACATGTTTTCGGGCATGACAATGACAAGGCGGTATCCACGCTCCGCGCAGATCGCCGCAAGTCCGACACCCGTATTGCCCGACGTTGGCTCTATTATGACCGACTCGCGCAAGATCACACCGCTTGCTTCGCCGTCCTCGATCATGCGCAGCGCGATCCTATCCTTGGCAGAGCCTGCGGGGTTGAAATATTCGACCTTGGCGTAAAGCTGGCCGCAGAGGTCGTTGTTTTTTTCTATGTTATTAAGCCTGAGCATCGGAGTTCTTCCGATTAGCTCTGAAATCGAATTATAAATTGTCATTGTATCTCCGTAGGACAAAAATTTTAAGGGATCATATGCCCTTATAATTATAACACCCCGTGATTGCTTTGTCAACTAAACTTTTTATTTAAAGTATATTGATTTATTGCCGATAAAGATGTATAATAGACTTATAATGCGAAAATATTATCCAAAACAAGAGGAACAGATGATAACCTACGAACAGATAAAGAATGACCCCAATATTAGAACCTACGTTAAAGAAGCTGACGCTTCCCTTGCCGCTCTCGGTTTTACCGAGCATAGCTTCGCCCACGTAACTCGCGTTGCCGTGACCGCGGGCGAGATCCTCGCCACGCTCGGCTACGACGAGCGTACATGCGAGCTTGCTCGCATTGCGGGCTTCCTGCACGACATAGGCAATCTTGTCAACCGCGTCGATCACTCACAAAGCGGCGCGATAATTGCTTTCCGAATTCTCGACAATCTCGGAATGGCGCCCGAGGAGATATGCCCCATAGTTGCCGCTATCGGAAACCACGACGAGGGCACGGGCGTTCCCGTAAGCGCGATGGCTGCCGCTCTCATTCTTGCGGACAAGAGCGACGTTCGCCGCTCTCGCGTCAGATCACAAAAGCTTATCGACAAGAGCGATATTCACGACAACGTAAATTATTCCGTTACTCACTCCGCGCTTGAGATAAGCCGTGACAAAACACATATCACCCTCAAGCTCGAGCTTGACACAGAGTTCAGCTCGGTTATGGACTACTTTGAGATATTCCTAAAGAGAATGCTCCTCTGCCGCAAGGCCGCCGAAACGCTTGGGCTTACATTCAAACTTGATATTAACGGTCAAGTCCTGCTTTAAGTGAAAATCATTTAACTCCCTACCTCAACAATAATTCCTTGGCATATGCCACAAAAGGAGCAAATATGAAGCTGACAGAAATACTTAATTCAAATACTCCCTCGCTCTCCTTCGAGGTCTTCCCGCCCAAGACAACGACCGCCTTTGAGTCGGTCAAGGCGGCAACAGAAAAGATAGCCGAGCTACACCCCTCTTTTATGAGCGTTACATACGGCGCGGGGGGCGGAACAAGTCAATACACCCTTGAGATAGCAAAAAATATCAAGGAAAAGCACAACGTGCCCACCCTGGCGCATCTGACCTGCGTTTCCTCCAATAAAGCGACCGTTCACTCTATGATAGAAAAGATAAAGGACGCCGGAATTGAAAACGTGATGGCTCTGCGCGGAGACATTCCCGCAGATATGCAAAACGCAGATCGCTCCGACTGGACATACAAGCACGCTATCGACCTTGTACGCGAGCTTAAGGAGTCGGCGGGATATTTATGCATCGGCGGCGCGTGCTATCCCGAAATACACCCCGAAAGCGCAAATCAGAAAGAAGATATAAAATATCTTAAGGAGAAGGTCGATGCAGGCTGTGATTTCCTGACTACCCAGATGTTCTTCGACAATAACCTGCTCTATAATTTCCTCTACAAGATCAGAGAGGCAGGGATCACTGTTCCGATTATTCCGGGTATCATGCCCATAACCAACGCAAGTCAGATCGAGCGCGCGATCAAGCTCTCGGGCTCATTTATTCCTCGCCGTTTTATCTCGCTTCTTGACAAGTTCGGCTCCGATCCCGATGCCATGATGCAGGCAGGCATAGCTTACGCTACCGATCAGATAATCGATCTTTACGCCAACGGCATCACCAACGTTCACGTTTATTCGATGAACAAGCCCGAGGTAGCCCAGAGGATACAGTCAAATCTTTCCTCTATCATCAAAAAGCCCTGAGTGGCAACAATATATTCAAAAGGTTTATTATGAAGATACTTGATTACATAAAAAACAACCTGCTCTATATGGACGGCGGTATGGGTACGCTTCTCCAGAAGGAGGGTCTTACCCCCGGTGAGCTTCCCGAGCTGTGGAACATCTCCCACCCGGAGGTAATTCGGGCTATTCACCGCTCATATTACGACGCAGGCGCGAACGTTGTAACCACAAACACCTTTGGCGCAAACACTCTGAAATTCAGCCCCGAGGAGCTTGAGTCCATCATTTCCGCGGCAGTCGATAACGCCAATGCGGCTAAAAATGACACCAAAAACAGCGGCGAGAAGTTTGTGGCTCTTGATATAGGACCTTTAGGCAAGTTACTAAAGCCCTACGGTGAGCTTGACTTTGAGGACGCAGTTTCTATATTTGCCGAAACCGTCAGGATAGGTGCGCGCGAGGGCGTTGACCTTATCCTGATCGAAACGATGAGCGACAGCTACGAAACCAAGGCGGCGCTTCTTGCGGCAAAGGAGAACTCTACCCTTCCCGTGTTCGTATCAAACGCGTACGGCGCGGACGGCAGGCTTATGACCGGAGCAACACCCGCGGCTATGGTTGCAATGCTTGAGGGCATGGGCGCGGATGCTATCGGCGCGAACTGCTCCCTTGGTCCAAAGCAGCTTGTTCCCGTTGTAGAGGAGCTTCTTGAATACGCATCAATTCCCGTTTTGCTTATGCCCAACGCGGGCTTGCCCGAAATCAAGGACGGCAAAACTATATATAACGTCACGCCGCGAGAGTTTGCAGATGAGGTCAAAGCTCTTATTGCGCAAGGTGTTCGTATTGCGGGCGGCTGCTGCGGCACGACACCCGAATATATTGCCGAGCTTACGCGTACCGAGCAAAAGCCTTGCGAGATAACTGCAAAAAATCGCTCGGTCGTTTCGTCATACACGAATGCAGTTGAAATAGGAAGGTCTCCCGTCCTTATCGGTGAGCGCATAAATCCCACCGGCAAAAAGCTTTTCAAGCAGGCGCTTAAGGAAAACAATCTTGACTACATCCTAGGTGAGGGGCTTTCGCAAGAGAGCGCGGGCGCGCATATACTTGACGTGAATGTAGGACTCCCCGAAATAGACGAGAGCGAGATGCTTTGCCGCGTTGTATGCGAGCTTCAGGCGGTATGCGCTCTTCCCTTACAGATAGACACGGGAAATCCCTTAGCTCTTGAGGGCGCATTGCGACGCTACAACGGTAAGCCGATGATCAATTCGGTCAACGGAACGGCGGAGTCGATGGAGCTTGTCTTCCCCCTTGTGAAAAAATACGGCGGAGTTTGCGTTGCCCTCACTCTTGACGAGGGCGGTATCCCCGAAACCGCTGACGGCCGTGTTGAGATCGCGAAAAAAATTCTTGCCGAGGCCGCGAAATACGGCATTGACAAGAAGGATATTATATTCGACACGCTAACGATGGCGGCAAGCGCAATGCCGGGCGCGTCCAAGGTCACTCTTGAAGCTTTGAGAAGAATTAAAGACGAGCTTGGCGCAAATACCATTCTCGGTGTTTCCAACATCTCCTTCGGCCTGCCTAACCGCGATATAATCAACAGTGTGTTCTTTGCAAACGCGCTTGAGGCGGGTCTTTCCGCCGCTATAATGAATCCCTTCTCCACCGAAATGATGAGGGTATACTACGCCCACCGCGCGCTTAATTCTCTTGACGAGAATTTCTCGGAATATATTGACTTTGCGTCCAAGGTAACACTTGGCTCTGTTATGACGGCGGGCGCTACAAGCGAGGTAAAGGCGGCAGAGGCAAATCTTAAGGACGCGATCGTTAAGGGTCTTGGCGAAAAGGCAAGGCAGCTTGCCACGGCGGCTCTTTCAAGCAAAGCTCCTCTCCAAATCGTCAACGAGGAGATAATCCCCGCGCTTGACGAGGTAGGTCGCGGATTTGAGGCTCAAAAAATATATCTACCCGGACTGCTTATGAGTGCTGAGGCGGCGAAAGCCGCATTCGAGCCTATCAAGGCGGCTCTTGCAAGCGACAAGGGCGCGGACAAGGCTACTGTCGTGGTCGCTACCGTAAAGGGTGACATTCATGACATTGGAAAGAACATTGTTGCCCTTTTGCTTGAAAACTACGGCTACAACGTAATCGATCTCGGACGCGACGTTGCTCCCGAGGCAATACTTGATGCGGCTATCGAGCATAAGGCGGAATTAGTAAGCCTTAGCGCGCTTATGACTACGACGGTGCCTGCTATGGAGGAAACGATAAAGCTCTTCCGCATAAAAGCCCCCGATGTTAAAATAATGGTTGGCGGCGCTGTCCTTACACAGGAATACGCGGACAGCATCGGCGCGGACTTCTACGGCGAGGATGCTATGAGCGCGGTCAGATACGCGGAAGCAACCGTCTTATGATCGGGTAACGACTATATGAAAATCAAAATCACATTCAATGGGCAGGTTTTATTCGCGGAAAACGGAGAAACGCTCTCCGACGCTCTTATTCGCAACGGCGTAGCTATTGCAAGACCGTGCGGGGGCGGCGGTCGGTGCGGCAAGTGCCGCGTCCTTGTGGACGGAGTATCCACGCTTGCCTGCCAATATATTCTTACGCACGACATTTCGGTAACCGCAGCATACGAGGGAGAAATGCTTGCCGAGACGGTGACGGCTGACGGCAATGCTTTGGGCGGCACGGATATCGTTCTTGATCTTGGCAGCACCACCCTTGCGATGGCTCTTATCGACAGGCCGAGCAAAAGCGTCGTCAGGGCTATAAGCGCGGTCAACCCTCAGAGGAGCTTTGGCGCGGACGTTATTTCGAGAATGGAATACTGCCAGAAAAACGGCGTTTGTGAGCTTACGCGCGTGATACGCGACAAGATCAACAACATGATAGCCGAGTTTGTGAGGGGTGAGCTTGACACTCTTTACATCGCGGGTAACACCACCATGCTCCATATTTTTGCCGGGATTGACCCAAGCGAAATGGGTGTTGCGCCTTATTCTCCCGTCTTTACCGAGGAGAAGCTGCTTGATGCCGAAGCGATTGGCATCAATGGGGTAAAGAGGGTTCGACTTCTTCCCTCCCTCTCCGCCTTTGTGGGTGCGGACATTGTTGCGGGCATTTACAAGATAGGACTTCCTGACGAGAAATACCGCTTGCTTATTGACCTTGGCACAAATGCCGAGATCGCCCTTATATCAAAAGAAAAAATTATTACGACCTCTGCGGCTGCCGGACCTTGCTTTGAGGGAGCTAATATTTCCTGCGGTATGAGTGCGACAGACGGGGCAATTTACGCGTACGATGGAATAATGGCTAAAACCGTTAACGGTGCGCCTGCGCGCGGAATTTGCGGCACGGGACTTGTAGATATCGTTGCATTTTTGCTTCGTCGCGCAAAGCTTGACGCAAACGGCAGTCTCGATGAGGAGGAATTTGAGATAGCGCCCGGTGTTTCTCTGACACAGGAGGACATACGGCAATTTCAGCTTGCAAAATCCGCTATTTTCTCTGCGATCGTCACGTTGACGGAAAAATGCGGGGTTAAGCTTGACGATATTGAAACCGTATATATTTCGGGGGGCTTCTCGAGTGAAATGAACTCACAAAATGCGGCATTGACCGGTCTTATTCCGCACGAGCTTGCAACTAAATGTCTCTCTATTGGAAACAGCAGTTTGCTTGGCACGATAGAATATGCTTTTAACAGTATTGACCTTAAAGCGATATTAGACAATGCGATCTACTGTGATCTGTCGTGTGACACCCTATTTGCCGATCTATTTATTAAAAATATGCAATTTAAAAAATAAAGAAAACAGTCCTTAATTTACAATTGAGGGCTGTTTTTACTTTATTTTGCAAAAACATATTGCAAACACCCGAAAATCATGCTATAATGATGACACAAAAGAATAAACGCAAAGCATCCGGATGCATCTTGCATCCGTTGTCGGACGTACCGCGTGACGGTGCGTTAGGGGATAAGGGAATTCGGTGAAAATCCGAAGCAACAGCCATTGCCGTAACTCCGCTATTCTTTAGCGGTCAAGTCGGAATGCTTATCGCTTTGTGACACGTAAAGGTCTCTTGGGCAGCTTGGGGAGATTGTGGATATGGGTAGGGCTATTCCCTGCCTATGCTCTATTATGACAGGATAACAGAGCCATTCTCACAGTACCCCATGAAGGGTACTTTTATTTTATCCTTTTGCAGAAAAAGAAAGGATAAAAAACAATGAAGCAAACTATCAAATCGACTTTAATAGTCGTACTTTCACTCATCTTCGTTCTCTCTCTCGTCGCCTGCAACACAGTTGACAAGACCGGCATCTGGGAAGATGCGACATACCGCAGAGATATGGAATTCGGCAAGGGCGCCAAAACAGTTGTGGTTCAGGTAAAGGCGATAGATCAAATGGTAACCTTCACCATCAAAACAGACAAGACCACCGTTGGCGAGGCTCTTATGGAGCACGGTCTTATTGACGGTGATCAGGGTGCGTACGGCTTGTACGTAAAAGAGGTTAACGGCATGGTTGCCGACCACGATGTAGACCAGACCTACTGGGCATTCTATATAAACGGCGAGTACGGAATGACCGGTGTTGACATGACCGAGATAAACGAAGCCGACGTATATCAGCTTGAGCTGGCAAAAGGATAAGATAAAATGACTAACAAACAAAGCACCTCCTTGAAGCTCAAGGAAATGATACTCTTTGCAATGCTGGCAGCTCTCATGTTCTGCTCCAAGAAGGTGATGGAGGGATTGCCAAACATTCACATTTGCGGTATGTTTATCATGACCTTCACGGTGGTTTTTCGTAAGAAAGCGTTGATACCGATCTACGTTTACGTTTTTTTGGACGGCTTGTTCGGCGGATTCTCTATGTGGTGGGTTCCCTACCTCTACATTTGGACTATTTTGTGGGGCGTTACTATGCTCTTACCAACAAGAATGCCGAGAGTGGCAAAATGCATCGTATATCCTGTCGTATGCTGCATTCACGGTCTGACATTCGGCGCGCTTTACTCCCCCGCGCAGGCTATCATGTTCGGATTTAATTTTGAGCAGACGATAGCCTGGATCATTGCCGGACTTCCGTATGACCTTTTGCATGCGGCGGGTAATCTTGTCTTTGGAATGTTTATCGTTCCGTTTAGCGAGTTGTTTGAAAAGCTTATGAAAAAACAGCATTTTATCTAAATACAATGCGGTGGGCAATGCCCACCGCGTATTTTTGTTTTATCAGATAGTGCCTGTGACCGTAAGGGTCGCCGTACCGGGTACAAGCGTGTACGCTCCTGTTACGGGGTCCTGCGTATAGGTTGCTGCGGGAACGGTTATCCGGCCCGCGGTCGTTGTAAACAAACCGCTTGCCTCATCATAGGTGTAATCGACTCCATCTGTCCATGCAACTCCGTCATAGGTTACCGCAAGCGCGGAAAGAACAGGATTGAATACGTCGCTGACCGTTGCGTTGTCGGTTGCCACTACCGCCTGATTTCCGGTATTCTGGATAACGAAGGTATAGGTCACTCTGTCGTTATCGACTACCTGCGAGGGCGATATGCTCTTGAGAATACTAAGGTTGGGAAGGACGTTTACGTCAACTGTTTCCGATGCGGTGACGGGTGTGCCAAGTCCTTGCGCGGTGACCGTTGCGGTATTGGTTATACTGCCGCCTGCTGCGGGGTTGGCGTATTCGTTTACTCTCGCCTGATATACAAGAACCGCATCGCTGCCGCCGGGCAGAGATATTCCGCCGACCACAAGCGGAGGACCCGCGACAACTGCGGGAGCTGGCTGAAGAACTCCGTCAACAAAAAGTGTTGCCGAGCCGTTTTCGTAGGTCAAGGGGTAGACCGTACCGCTGCCAACGGTATAGCCGCCAAGGTCGTCGGTAACAACTATGCCGCTGAGTGTCTGATTGCCCGTGTTTCTGATCGTGACGGCATAGGTCACAAGCTCACCGGGGGTATAACTGCCCTCGATCGAGGTTTTTGTCGCTGACAGGACCTCAAGGATCTCACCGTAAGCAATGTTGGAATTGGTTACGGTGCCGTTGTAGGTAAGGGTCGCCTGATTTGAAAATATAGCCATAATTTTTCTCCTGATTTGTAAGTTGGGGGCGCATGCTCCCCCATTGTCATTTTATGCGGAGAAGGCAAGATTCGACAAAATAACCGTGGCTTAATTTATGAAATCAATTTCTTATGACTTATAAAAAACTTGGAAAAATCACTTGACAAAGGCACTTACTTATGCTATACTATTATGGCGTTGAAAAACGGGGTGTGGCACAGTTTGGTATGTGCGTATACGAGCAGGGCTCGTTGGCTCCCTGCTTCGCGAATCGCCGCAGAGCTCGTTGGCTCCCTGCTTCGCGAATCGCCGCTACGCGGTTCGGGACCAAGAGGTCGTTAAAACTTAATATTTCGGGGTGTGGCACAGTTTGGTAGTGCGCTTGGTTCGGGACCAAGAGGCCGTGGGTTCGAATCCCGTCACTCCGACCAAAAACAAAGAGAGGGTTTATCCCTCTCTTTGTTTTTGCTTAAGATATCACGATGAGAACCCACTCATTGGCGCAGCCAAGGATTGGTTTGCGCCAAATAGGCGTTACCTTTAAATGGGTGTTAGCGCAAAACTTGGTTCAGAATCCCGTCACTCCGACCATTTTGGCTCTGAGAAGTGTTTCTCAGAGCCCTTTTCTTTGCCTACTGCGATGCAAATTTTGAGGGCTGACGATTGATTTCGTCAGCCCTCGCTCTTTATCAACATTACGACAAATTAGAATTTGTTTTTCTCCTTACTCCACCCTCATCATTCTGTACCCGACGCCAATGTGCGTTTGGATATACTGCGGTGAGTCGGGTGTTGATTCGATCTTTTTGCGGAGCGTTACCATAAAGACACGGAGAGAGGCTACGTTATTTTCCCACGCCGCGCCCCATATCTTTTGCGTGATGAAGGTGTGCGTTAATACCTTACCGACGTTTGCGGCAAGCAGGCACAGTATTTTGTATTCGATGGGAGTCAGATGCAATTCCTCATCACCGAGATAGGCACAGCCTGCGGCATAGTCGATTCGCAAAGTACCGTTTATAAACACCGAACTTGTGCTTTCGTTACGGTTCGAGGCTAATCTTCTTTGCGTAACACGAAGCCTTGCCAAAAGCTCCTCTACGGAGAAAGGCTTGGTTAAGTAATCGTCCGCGCCTGCATCAAGGGCATCAATTTTGTCTTTATCCTCACTTCTTGCACTGATCACTATGATAGGCATTTCCGACCACGTGCGTATTCTCTC